>DATEEW010000024.1:0-3676 GCA_035280965.1 Burkholderiales bacterium | reverse complement strand
GACGGTCGCGGCTCAGCGGGGCGGCAATCAAATCTACGCAGGCGAGGGTTTGAAGACCAACGCACCTACTGCGACGTAGAGTAAGCGGCTTAGGGCAAAAAAAACCGGGCCACAATGGGCCCGGTGGAGAGCAGACCCTATCTCACGACTCCGCACGGCCGCGACCGAGGTGATTTGGTGTTCTGACAAGGCGTCGACAACGACATTTGGTTGATCCAAATTAGGAGGAGGCAACGCAGTCAGGACGGCAAATCGCCCGGTCCCTTTGGGTTGCCGCTCAAAGCGGCGTCCGCGTTGTTGCGGACCCTTGCAATAGATGGCTATTGCAGCGGGCCCGCCGCCTAGCATCCATCCGCTTTGAACGAGCAACGCGAACTGTGCGGAGTCGTGAGATAGGGTCTACCAAGGAGGAGGAGGTGAAAACGTGCGTTCAGAATGAGCGCGCCCCTCCACCTTTCAAACGAAGCATTTCTCATTTCCCTATGCGCATAGGTGCAATAAGCGGAACTCTTGCCGCTTCCCAGCTTAATCCCCAGTGGGAGATACCCTAAATTCCCGCACTGTTTCGATGCGGTTCAAGGATTCCGTCAACCGTCTCACACTATCCGACCTGCCGGTGCGAATCACCATCCGGTATTCGTAAAAACCACCCACAGCATCGAGCCGATAATTCATATTGGCGATACTGAAGCCGTGTTCCCCGACCAGCCTTCGCAGTTCCGTCTCGGGCATCACGGCCTCGCGCGCGAAGCGCACCACAAAATGCGCATAAAACTGCATCGGCAATCGATTCTCGATCCAACGAAACACCGACAGCGTTCCAAGGGTCAAGACTGTTGCCAACGCCGCCGGAAAATAGAAACCTATGCCAATCAGAATGCCGATCGCAGCAGTGATCCATATGGAGGCCGATGTCGTAAGTCCACGCACCGACAGGCCCTCTTTCATAATCACGCCGGCACCCAGGAAACCGATGCCGGTCATAATGCCTTGCGCCATCCGAGTCGGATCGAGAGCGAGCCGACCATGCTCAAAATTCGTCACCCAGCGTGATTCGTATACCGTCACCAACATCAATAGCGCAGTGGACAAACAAACGAGCGCATGGGTCCTGAAACCTGCAGGCCGCCCGTGATAACTGCGCTCCAGGCCGATCAGCCCACCCACACCAAGTGCCGCGCACAAACGTATTGAGATTTCCGTATAGACCGGGTCCATCCCCTGCTCCTCGTCTGTAGGCAGTCAGTATATTCACCCTGCACGGCTCTACGCGCAATCGGCAATCGCAATGCCTGACCCGCGTCATTGCTGAGCCGACCTGAAAGGTTTAGTTTGGGCCGGTAAATTTTTTCGGAGCCGCCGTGTCACTGAACCCCTTCGCCTCCCGTCTGCAACAACGCGTCACGCAATTCAGCGCACTCTGCGTGGGCATCGATCCTTCCGGCAAGCTCCTCCACGATTGCGGCCTTCCGGACGATGCAGAAGGCGCCTACGCCTTCGGCGAACGCATCTTGCACGCATCCGAGTTCGATATCGCCATTATCAAGCCGCAGTCCGCTTATTTCGAGCGCCACGGGAGCGAAGGCGTCCGAGCGATGGAGGAATTGACGCGGCTCGCTCAAAGCAAAGAAATACTCGTCCTGCTCGATGCGAAGCGCGGCGATATCGACACGACCGGCGCTGCCTATGCCGAAGCCTATTTCTCGCCACAGAGCCCCTTGCGCGCCGACGCGCTGACTTTGCACGCCTATCTGGGACTATCGGCCTTGAACCAGGCCATCGATTTTGCGGTCATGCACGGAGGCGGCTTGTTCCCCGTCGTGCGTTCATCCAATCCCGAGGGGCAACCCTTGCAATGTGCGCGTCTGCCGGATGGTCGCAGCGTGGCCGAAAGCCTGTGCGACGAAATCACCGCGCTCAATAAAAACTATGCGCCGGAAGGGCTGGGCCCCATCGGTGCGGTGGTTGGCGCCACTTGCGACGATGCGGACGCCATCGCAGCACGCATGCCTCGCGCCTTCATTCTCGCACCCGGTGTAGGCGCGCAGGGCGCGACCATGCGCGACGTGCGCACCCGCATGCCCTCCGCTTCCGGCCGCGTGCTGGCCAGCGTATCGCGCGCCATTCTTAAAAACGGCTCGCAGCCGGGAGAGATCGCCACCGCCATTCGCGCTTTGCGCGACGAGGCGCAACGCGAACTGGCTTAAACCGTAGGTGCAGGAAGTTTCCGCACGCGCGTCGATACCCAGTACGCGCTCGCGCTAAACAGCAAACCGAGGCTCAACCCGCCAGCGAGCTTCAGTGCGCTACCGAAAGCCACGGGTACGAGCGCGGAAGTGAGCGCGAAAACCAGGGTCTGTATAAAAGACTGAAGCGATGCGGCGAGCCCACGCGTATGGGGAAACAAATCCAGAATACGCAGCGTCACGGTCGGAATCAGCAACGCGACACCGAAGGTATAAACGATGAGCGGCAAGGTTGCCCAAGGCACGCTCGGCACCTCGACCCAGAGGTTGTAAGCGACATTCAGAATTGCCCCCGCTAGCATGAACAAATAACCGCGAAGAACCATTTCACCGGGCGCGGCATAATTCGCCATGCGCGAAGAGGCCCACGCACCCAGCACCTGACCGCTGATCAGCGGAATAAATAGCCACGCGAAAGCGGTTTCCGGCAAATGCAGGATGTTGATAATGAGATCGGGTGCCGCCGCCACATATAAGCCAAAGCCGCTGAAACCGAATCCCACCGACAGCGCGAGCAAGACGAATTGCCGATTGCATATCGCGCTGTAGTAATTGCGCAGCATGGTCGGCACATGTGCGGGTTGACGATTTTCACGCGGCAGGCTTTCCGGCAGACGGAGATAAACGATCAGTCCGAGTGTCGTGCCGACGCAAGCCAAAAATACGAATATGGAGCGCCAGCCGAACCAGGTATGCAGCCATCCTCCCAGGATCGGCGCAATGGCGGGGCCGATACCGAAGACCATCGTGATATGCGCGAGCATGCGTTGCGCCTCGACGCCATGCATGAGATCGCGCACGATGGCCCGGCCGACTACCATGCCCGCGCCTGCGCAAGCACCTTGCACCGCGCGGAACAACAACAGCATTCGAAAACTCGGCGCCAGCGCGGCACCTACCGAAGCCAGCGTGTAAATCGCAATGGCGATCAAGATCACTCTGCGCCGCCCGAAGGTGTCGGCCAACGTGCCGTGAAACAACATCATCAATGCGAAGGCAAACAAATACACACTGAGCGTCTGCTGCATCAACACTGCATCGACGCCCAGACTGTGCGCGATCGCCGGAAAGGACGGCAGATAGGTATCGATGGAAAAAGGACCGACCATCGCCAGACCGGCGAGTATGAGCGTCAGACCTTTTTTGGACACGTGATGAACCTCAGGTCGCGCAGTAGAAACGCATATCTAGGGGAACGCAAAAGCGTTGCAGTTTGCATTCCCTGAATCGGCAGAATGTTATTGCGTAGGCTTGTCGTAGTTCACCTGCCTGCACGCCAGCCATTGGGGCATCAACGAACCGGGCCGAATCGACATGAAGCCATCGGGCGAACGTTTATAGTCGGCAAAATCCTGGGTCGTCGCACCCATGATTTCCGCAAAGCGTTTGGGAGGTATATCGTCGACAGGTTTCTGCGCGCATTCGCAAAA
>DATEEW010000023.1:0-3658 GCA_035280965.1 Burkholderiales bacterium | reverse complement strand
AGTTTTACGCCTGCCGCGACGCCGGAGCAGGGGCGAGCGATGTTCGAGCTTATTGCCGCCTCAGCCGCACGGATTTATGCCGAGGAAGCGGTCGGTACGCTCGGCTTAGGGCGATTTGGGGCCGATATGCGGGTTCAACTGTGCAATGAAGGGCCGGTAACGTTCTGGCTACAGGTTTCGCCCGGGCAAACCGCGTAGTTTCAAGGCCCGCAGCGGGTACGTTCGTTGACCCCATCAAGGCCGCAACGGTACAATCTCGCGGTTTTGTTTCGAGCATAGGCAATGCGCACCAAGCTGGTCGCGGGGAACTGGAAAATGCATGGCAGCCGAGCTGCCAATGAGGCATTGCTCCAGGCGTTGAAGGCCGGTTTGACGGGCTCTTCGGCGGAAACAGCGGTTTGCGTGCCTTTTCCGTATCTGGAGCAGAGCGCGGAGCTTTTGCGCGATTCCTCGATTGCCTGGGGCGCTCAAAATCTCAGCGAACATGCCTCCGGCGCCTATACCGGGGAAGTTTCAGCGGGAATGCTGGCGGATTTCGGATGTCGATATGTCATTGTCGGTCACTCCGAACGCCGCGCGATTTACGGTGAAACGGATACCCAAGTAGCGCAGAAATTCATCGCAGCGCAGCGTGTCGAATTAGTACCCCTCCTATGCGTGGGTGAATCCCTGGAAGAGCGGGAGCGGGGGGCGACAGAAAACGTTGTGGCGCGTCAGTTGGACGCGGTAATTGAAGCGGCGGGAATCGCCGCTTTGGCTAAGGCAGTGTTGGCTTACGAGCCGGTCTGGGCTATTGGTACCGGTCGTACTGCGAGCCCGGAGCAAGCGCAGGCGGTTCATGCCTTTATTCGAGCGCGGATCGCGGCACGGGACGAGAAATTGGCCGCGAACCTGCGAATTTTGTATGGCGGAAGCGTCAAACCCGGCAATGCGAAGGAATTGTTCGCAATGCCCGATGTAGACGGTGGACTAATTGGTGGCGCGTCCCTCGTTGCGGACGATTTTTTGGCGATTTGCGCGGCGGCCTGAAGCGGTTCTGATTAAGGTTTTATATGAATGTTATTGGCGACTTGGTAGATTCGATGTGTTGCGCAGCTTTGTCCTCGCTCGTACAGCTGCGCGCACTCGCGACCGTCTTCGGCACCTAATCAGACATTCTCAAACGGAAAACTTATGAATATCTGGTTCACCTTGTTGTTGGTACTGCATGTGGTGGTTGCTCTGGGCATTATCGGCCTGGTCTTGCTGCAGCAGGGTAAAGGCGCCGAAATGGGCGCCGCTTTCGGCGGTGGAGCTTCGGGGAGCGTGTTCGGCTCAACCGGATCCGCCAATTTTCTCTCCCGCAGCACGGCGGTTCTGGTGACGGTGTTTTTCCTGACCAGTCTGGGCTTGGCCTATGTGGCGACGAACAAGCCCAAGGCTTCCTCGGCGATAGACGAAGTGTTGGCTACCCCCGCCGGCAAGCCGGCCGAGGCGCCGGCAACAGCGCCTGCGGCTCCGGGGACAAGTCCGGAGGGGAACGAAGTTCCGAAGTAAAATCCGGCGCGCTTAGGCCAAGTTAAAGCGCGCCTATCCGCCGACGTGGTGAAATTGGTAGACACGCTATCTTGAGGGGGTAGTGGCGAAAGCTGTGCGAGTTCGAGTCTCGCCGTCGGCACCAAAAATAGGTTGCGGCATGCGCCGCAAAAATTGAACTGTATGGGCCCCGAGGGCACATACTTAGAGAGAAACAGCGGATGCTTGCAGAGTATTTACCGGTCTTGTTGTTCATAGTCGTCGGCTTTGGCTTCGGCGGCTTGCTTCTCAGCCTGGGCACGCTATTGGCGCCGCATCGGCCCGACAGCGAAAAACTCTCTCCCTACGAATGCGGTTTCGAGGCCTTCGAAGACGCGCGCATGAAATTCGACGTGCGTTACTACCTCGTCGCTATTTTGTTCATTTTGTTCGACCTGGAAATCGCTTTCCTTTTTCCTTGGGCGGTGACGCTGAAGGAAATCGGCGGCTTCGGTTTCTGGGCCATGATGGTTTTTCTCGGTGTTCTGGTCGTAGGGTTTATCTACGAGTGGAAGAAGGGTGCGCTGGAGTGGGAATAAACCCGCGGCCGGCTATTAGGAATCGAAGACATGGGTATTGAAGGAAAGTTGGGCGAGGGGTTCATCACTACGGGCCTCGATGCTTTGCTTAACTGGACGCGCACCGGCTCGATGTGGCCGATGACCTTCGGTCTGGCCTGTTGCGCGGTGGAAATGATGCATGCGGGCGCCGCGCGTTATGACCTGGATCGTTTCGGGATCGTGTTTCGTCCGAGCCCGCGCCAGTCCGATGTCATGATCGTGGCTGGCACCCTGTGCAACAAAATGGCCCCCGCGCTGCGTAAGGTTTATGACCAGATGCCCGAACCGCGTTGGGTCATCAGCATGGGCTCCTGTGCGAATGGCGGCGGCTACTACCACTACAGCTATTCGGTTGTGCGTGGCTGCGATCGCATTGTGCCGGTCGACATCTATGTGCCGGGCTGTCCGCCCACCGCGGAAGCGCTGCTGTACGGCATCGTGCAGTTGCAAAACAAAATCCACCGCACCAACACGATTGCCCGGTAGACCATGACTCCAAAACTGGCCACGCTGAAAAACGCGCTGGAAAGTGCGCTCGGCGCAAAAATACAAACGCTGGATGAGCGTCTGGGCGAGTTGACCCTGGTGGTCAAGGCGTCTGACTACTTGGATGTCGCCCGCACACTGCGCGATAACGCCGCCCTGCGATTCGAGCAGATGATCGATCTTTGCGGCATGGACTATTCCGCGTTCGGTGAAGGCGTGTGGGAAGGCCCGCGCTTTGCGACCGTCGTGCATCTGCTGTCCATCAAACACAACTGGCGCGTGCGTCTGCGCGTGTTCGCGCCCGAAGATGGCTTTCCCGTCGTCGATTCCATTACCGGTCTTTGGCCCGCTGCCAATTGGTTCGAGCGCGAGTCCTTCGACCTCTACGGCATCATGTACAGCGGCCACGATGATTTGCGCCGTATCCTTACCGACTATGGTTTTGTGGGGCATCCCTTCCGCAAGGATTTTCCAGTCACGGGTACGGTGGAAATGCGTTACGACGCCGAACAGAAGCGCGTCATTTACCAGCCGGTCACCATCGAGCCGCGCGAAATCACCCCGCGCGTGATTCGCGAAGACAACTTTGGCGACGCGCCGATCGTGCGGAAGGTGAATTAGTCATGGCTGAAAAAATTAGCACCTTGAATTTTGGCTCCGGCATAACGCGTGCAAAGCACGCATTAGCCTCCGCCGAAGTTCAGCGTGCTGGCGCGGCTATGGCCGCCCAATGTGAGATGAGCGAATAAGCAATGGCGGAAATTAGAAATTACACGCTGAACTTTGGCCCCCAGCATCCCGCGGCGCATGGCGTATTGCGTCTGGTGTTGGAATTGGACGGCGAAGTGATCATGCGGGCGGACCCGCATATCGGTCTTCTGCATCGCGCCACCGAAAAGCTGGCTGAACACAGAACTTTCGTTCAGGCCCTGCCGTATATGGACCGGCTCGATTACGTGTCCATGATGAGCAACGAGCACGCCTACTGCATGGCGATCGAAAAGTTGCTTGGCGTCGACGTGCCGCTCCGCGCACAGTACATCCGCGTGATGTTCGAC
>DATEEW010000022.1:0-5005 GCA_035280965.1 Burkholderiales bacterium | reverse complement strand
TGCGCCGCGTTCCAGTCCGGCCATTTGCTGCGCACCGCGAAAGCGATGTTCTTGCGCACCGACAACCAGGGCATCAGGGCGTGGCCTTGGAACACAACGCCTCGCTCCAGACTCGGGCCGGCCACTTCGCGCTGGTCCATGAATACATGACCTTCGCTGGCCTGGTCCAGTCCCGCAAGCACATTCAGAATCGTCGTTTTCCCGCAACCGCTGTGGCCGATGATGCAAACGAATTCGCCCTTTGCGATGCCGAAATTGACGCTATCGAAGACAGGCTCGACGGATCCTGGAAAACGTTTTCCCAGACCTTCGACCTTGAGGAAATCAGTCGACATAGGTCACCGCCTTTTGCAGCCGCGCAAAAATCATGTCGAGGCACATTCCCACTACGCCGATGACCAGGATCGCGAAAATCACGTTTGTCAGCGAAAGATTGTTCCACTCGTTCCATACGAAGTAGCCGATGCCCGTGCCGCCAACCAGCATTTCCGCGGCGACGATCACCAGCCACGCAATCCCCATGCTGATGCGCATGCCCGTCAGAATGGTAGGCGCAGCGGCCGGCAGAATCACCTCGAAGGCTTTACGCAAAGGCTTCACTTCCAGCGTGCGCGCCACGTTGAGCCAGTCTCGCCGCACGGCCGCCACCCCGAACGCGGTGTTGATCAACATCGGCCATATCGAGCAAATGAAAATGACGAAAACGCCGGAAATGTTCGAATCCTTAATGGTGTACAGCGCGATCGGCATCCAGGCCAAAGGCGAAATCGGTTTAAGGACTTGAATGAAAGGATCGAGCGCGCGGTAAATGAGCGGACTCATTCCGATCAGAAAACCGAGTGGGATCGCGACGAGCGCCGCAAGCCCGAAACCCATTGCCACACGCAGCAACGAATAACCCAGTTGCAAGCCCACGCCTTTATCGTTCGGGCCGTTGTCGTAAAAAGGATCGCTCACATTTTTCACGACGGTGTCGAACATTTGTGCGAGCGTGGGAAAACCCTCGCTTTTTTCGCTTCCACCGCTGGAATCCTTACCGAGCATCTTGGCGTACTCGATCTGCTCGGGCGTAAGGTTCTTCGCCGCCGCGCTTGTGGCTGGCAGCGTGGCGATATGCCACACCCCCAGCAACACCAGCCCGATCAAGACCGATAACAGCGACGAAGCAAGTTTCTGTCGCGCAATGGCGTTCATGCTCAGGCCCGCGTAATGGCGAAACTCTTCGCGTATTGGTCCGGCGATGCGGGATCGAAGACTTTGCCCATGATCGTGAATTTAGGGTAGGCGCCATCCGGCACGTCCATGCCCAATTCCTTCATCGTCTTTTTCGCATCGGTCAGCATGAACACCTTCTCGGCGATTTGCTTGTAGTTGACATCGCCCTTCACATATCCCCAGCGCTTCATCTGGGTCATGATCCACACGGCCATGGATTGCCAGGGCATAGGATTGAAATCCGCGCGATCGGGAACAGTTTGAATACCGCCGAGCCCGTCGGCGAAACGTCCGGTCAATACTTGCGCCACCACGGTTTCCGGTTGATTGAGATAAGCCTGCGGCGAAATCACTTTGGCGATCAATTCGCGGTTCTTTGCATCGCGCGCCATGGCCGATGCGTTGAGCACGGCGCGATAGAGCGCAGCAAAAGTATTCGGGTTCTGTTCGATGAATTCGCTCGAGGTGCCGAACGCGCAGCAGGGATGGCCGTTCCACAATTCCTTAGTGAGCAGGTGGATGAAACCGATTTCCTCGTAGACGGCGCGCTGGTTAAAGGGATCGGGGCCGAGGTAGCCGTCGATATTGCCCGCGCGCAGATTCGCCACCATTTCCGGGGGCGGCACCACACGGATCTGGATATCCTTGTCCGGATCGATGCCGGCCTCGGCAACGTAATAACGCAGCAGAAAATTGTGCATCGAGAACTCGAAGGGCACAGCGAACTTCATGCCCTTCCAGTTCTTCGGATCGCGATTTTCCTTGTGTTTGTTGGCCAACGTGATGGCTTGGCCGTTGGTGTTCTGGATGGTCGCGACATGCATAGGCTTGGCAGTCGAGCCGACGCCCATGGAAATGGCGAGCGGCATAGGCGAAAGAAAATGCGTGGCGTCGTATTCGCGGTTCAGCATCTTGTCGCGAATCAGCGCCCAGCCAGCGGTCTTCACCACTTCGACATTGAGGCCCTGCTTGCTGTAGAAGCCCAGCGGATGCGCCATGATCAGCGGCGTCGCACAGGTGATAGGTATGAAGCCGATCTTGAGATCCTTCTTCTCGAGCTTGCCCTTTTCCTGCGCCATGGCTTGCAGGGGCGCAATCGGCAATACGCTCGCGATCGCCGCCATCGCGGTAGAACGCCCGACAGCGCGCAAGAAATTTCGTCTGGTCGTTTCGTGCGGGAAGAGCGCCTTCATCAGACTCGCTTCCACGAACTCGCGCGAATACGCTTCCGCGTCTAGTGCGCGCTCACGCAGCTGCGCAATTGCATGCGCCGAGTCCGTTTCGGACGTCATACCGTGCTCTGCTTGCGCGTGGTTGCCACCGCAAGAGCAGCGCGCTAACAAGGGACGTTCGGCGTCGTAGGGATCGAAATCGTGGCTCATCAAGCACTCCTTGTCTATACGGGCATAGCGTATTGGACTGGCTGTACGACCACCATCGTGTTATGCCGCAATTCCCTGTAGTGCCAGCCCTACACAGGCAGCAGATCGGCCCGCGACGCGTACAAAGCGAGCTCGACATCATTGCGGGCGCCCGTTTTTTCGAGGATTCGGGCGCGGTAGGTACTCACCGTATTGGGCGACAGCGCGAGCTGGTCGGCGATTTCGCCCACACTGCAACCGGCGATGAGCAGACGGAAGACTTGAAACTCGCGATGCGAAAGCCGTTCGTGCAAGGTCTTTTCACTTTCCTGCGCATAGCCCGCGCCAACAGCACTGGCCAGTTGCTCGGCGACGCCGGGCGTGATGAACAACCCCCCTGTAGCCGCCTTGCGGATCGCGCCGATCATCTGCTCGGAATCTGCGCTTTTATTCAGATAGCCCGCCGCGCCGAGCTTGAGGCTGCGCACGGCGTACTGTTTGTCCGGATAGGTACTCAGCATCAGTACCGGTAGCTTGGGAAATTCATTCTTAAGCTGCTTGAGCACATCGAGGCCGTCGCGCAGCGGCATGGCGATATCGAGCAGCACCACATCAATGCCGCCTTCGCGGACACGCATCACCGCGTCGGCACCGTTGGCCGCCTCGCCACTTACTTCAATATCGGACGCATCGGCCAGCACCTGGCGGATGCCCTGGCGCACGATGAGATGGTCATCGCAAATCAGTACGCGGATCATGGCTGCGTCTCCTCGAAATTCTTTTTATAGGCGGGAAAGGGCATGACAAGACGCACCGTCGTGCCATGGCCCGGCACGCTGTCGATGCGCAGACGTCCGCCGAAATGCCCGGCGCGTTCGCGCATGCCCATCACGCCATAGCTGCGCGGATGATTGAGCGCATCGCGCGGCGCGCCGATGCCATCGTCCGACACTTCGATGTACAGCACCGAGTCGGGAGGTCCGTCCACCTCGACACGGATGCGCACTTCGCGCGCTTGCGCATGGCGCGCCACATTGCTCAACATTTCCTGAAAGATGCGGAACACGGCAATGGCCCAGCGCTCGCCCTGTTGTGCAGACGGTGGTTGCACGCCGGCTGCGACATGCACAAGCACATCGGAACGTAATTCAGTGCTATCGATGAATTCCTGGGCTTGCCACGCAAGCGCGGCCCACAGCCCCTGATGATCCAGAATACTGGGGCGCAGATCGGTGATGATGCGGCCGAGATTGTCGACGGCGGTATCGATCATCCGTCCCATGCCCTGACACTTACTTTGAAGCAACAGCTTGTCGTCGAGGCGCTTCGTCAACCAGCCCACATCCATCTTGAGCGCCACAAGCAGCGAGCCGAGTTCATCGTGGATCTCCCGCGCGATGCGGGTGCGCTCACTTTCGCGCACCGTCTCCAAGTGCGCCGACAACTCGCGCAACTGATGTAGTGCACTACTGAGTTCGACGGTGCGGGCCGCAACGCGACGTTCGAGCTCGTCATTGCTGCGCTTGAGTAGCGTCTCGGCTTCCTTACGTGCGGAAATATCGGTGAAGGTAATGACCGCGCCCAGGGTGATCGCGCCTTCGGGTCCCTGATCAACAATCGGATAAGAGGAATACTCGACCGGGAAGGCGCTGCCGTCGAGCCGCCACATCACTTCGCTATCAATGCGACATGGAATACCGCGGCGGAAAGCTTTGAAAATCGGACACTCGGCGTCCTGATAATGCTGACCATCGGCATGAGAGTGATGGATCAGCGCATGCATGTTGCGATGCATCACTTCTTCGGGTGTGCATCCAAACATTTCCGCAGCCGCACGGTTGATGAACACGCAACGACCGTCCGTATCGACACCGAATATTCCCTCACCGGTGCTTTCGAGCACCAATGCAGTGCGCTCCGCCCACAAAGAGTGAATGCGGCCGGAGCCGGGAAAACCCGCAAGTGTCGACGTAGAAAGGCTAATAGGCGAGGTCACGCGCTCCTCCTGCGGCCCACTTAAGCAAGAGAGGCACCAACCTCGTCGCGCACCGTTGAGAGGCGTCGCCTCAACGGGGTCATCGACTTAATGGTGGTGAGAATCCAGAGCGCGCACCTGAGCCTTGACCTCGATTTCCTGCATCGCTTTGCCGGCGCTTTCGAAACGCAGTTTGATGGGAATGTATTCGCCTGCTTTCAATGGTTGTTTCAAGTCCATCAGCATGAGGTGATATCCGCCGGGCTGTAGTTTGACGGTTTGCGCGGACCCTATTTCGAGACGAGAAATCTGCCGCATGCGCGCCATATCTCCATCCATCCGCATTTCGTGGATTTCCACGACGCCCGCCATTGGACTTGTGGCGCCGACTAATGCGGTGGGGCGATCGCTCTTCAATTCCATGAACCCGCCAGTCACTTTTTGCGCGGGGACC
>DATEEW010000021.1:0-2672 GCA_035280965.1 Burkholderiales bacterium | reverse complement strand
CGGCCACCTCGTGTTCACTACCGTGCACGCAAACAACGTGTTCGACGTGTTGGGACGCTTTACGCATATGGGCGTGGATGTGTACAGCTTCGCCGCTGCACTCAATGGCGTCGTCGCGCAGCGGCTGGTGCGTCTCAACTGTCCGCATTGCAGCGTTCCCGTCACGCCGACCGAAGCGGATCTGCAAACCTCCGGCTTGAGCGCGGTGATGGTCGCTGAATTCAAATTCCTCGTCGGGCGCGGCTGCGGCCAATGCCGCGGCACCGGTTTCAAAGGCCGCACCGCCATCGCCGAAATCATGGTGCTCACCGACGAGTTGCGCGAAATGATCGTGGCACGCTCCCCCATTCGCGCATTGAAAGATGCAGCCAAACGCAGCGGCACGCGTTACCTCCGTGAAGCGGCTGTCGCGCTCGTGGCCGAAGGTCGAACCAGTTTAGAAGAGATCAATCGTGTCACTTTCGTGGCCTGACCTTAAAAACAAGTGGGCCGGCAGGCTGCGTCGCGCGGCCCCGACTTCTCGCCCCCGTCTACCCAAGCTCAACCTCGATCGCATCGAAGTACTGCTTGCGCCGGGTCGCATCGAGTTGAAACGGCTGGCTCGACGCGGAAGCGCGCTGGAACGCAGTTATCCGGTGACCGAAAGCAGTTGGCAGGGAGCAGTCGCCACGCTCGCGCATGCCCTGCGCGAACTGGAATGGAAGAACGCGCGTGTCGACGTGCGGATATCCAATCATTATGTTCGTTATGCGCTGATTCCCGGGGCGAGCAAGTTGCGCAATCGCGAAGAACGCATTGCGGCGGCGCGCCATCAATTGCATGCGCTCTACGGCGCGCGCGCAGAAAGCTGGTACATCGTGCCCGCGAGCATGCGCAACGATTGCCGTCTCGCGGCGGCGATCGAAAGCGGTTTGCTGGAAGATTTGAGCGCGAGTTTTCTGCGCGCGAATCTGCAATTGCATCGCGTCGAACCGCTTCTCGTCAGCGTTTATAACTCGCTTTGCCCGCGCATCGATGCACAGCCTACATGGCTGGTGGTCGCCGAACACGATCGCGCTTGCATCGCCTATTTCGACAAACAGCAATGGCAGCTATTGCGTAATGAACGTCTGCGGGCACCGCTGGAAGAAGAATTGCCGCTGATGCTCGAACGTTTGAATCTTGCCGAAGGCGCACAACGTGGCCGGGTGCTGTTGAGCGGCCACGTCGATACGACACTTCGCTTCGATGAGCCCGGCTGGGTATTCGAAAACGCAGTACAAGGAGCGGCTTGATGCAGCGCCTAGAGCTCGATTTCCTTCATCCCCGAGGTCGATGGTATACGCCCGGAACGGTGCTGCTCGCGCTCGGTTTGCTCATCGCCGGCCTCACCGCTGGGAAATTTCAAGATCTCGCAAGTGAACAAGCCGTA
Source organism: Burkholderiales bacterium (assembly GCA_035280965.1). Lineage (GTDB taxonomy): Bacteria > Pseudomonadota > Gammaproteobacteria > Burkholderiales > SG8-39 > DATEEW01. The sequence goes on along the minus strand of DATEEW010000021.1, from coordinate 1,261 downwards.
CTGCAAGCGCAAATCGGTGACACGCAGCGTCTGTTGCGGCGTGAAGTGCCGCGCGTGCAAAGCGATGACAAACAACTCAACGATCAGGTCGCACGCGCCAATGTGGTCCTCTCCGCGCTGAATCTGCCTTGGGACGCGATGTTCCGCGAATTGGAAGCGGCCTCGAACGAGAATATGGCCTTGCTCGCCATCCAACCCGAATCGGCGGGTCGTCGTGTGCGCTTGGCAGGTGAAGCGCGTCGTTACGATGACTTGCTCGCGTATGTCAGTCGGCTGGAGCAGACCAAAGGTTTTGCAAATGTCTATTTGTTGAGTCATCAGGCATTGGAAGGAGCCACTACAGGCGCGGTCAGTTTTGCGCTGGTGGCGGATTGGGCTGGTCTATGAGCAAACTGGCCCAACTGCGTACGCGTATCGAAGCACTGGGGTTAAGCGGTGTGTTCGGCATTGCGTTGCTGGTCTTCGCGCTCAGCCTCTGTTTCGCCTCGCTTCTACCCCTTTCACAAGACGTCAATAAATTGCGGCGCGAAGCGGCCGCTTTGCAACAACGCTATAAGATGAGCGGTGCGGCGGTTCGCGTTGCGAGCCCCGACCAACAACTCGCTACCTTTTACGGCTTCTTTCCCGCACCGCAAAGCACACCGGAATGGCTCGGCAAAATCCACGCCGCGGCGCAAAAGAATGGGATCGCATTGCGCGCGGGCGAATATAAACTTGAGCGTCGCAGCGGCGAGCGGCTCGCGCGCTATCAAATCATTCTCCCGGTACAAGGCGCTTATCCGCAATTGCGCGCGTTTATCGACGACGTGTTGCTCGCCGTGCCGGCCGCTTCACTGGACGAAATCACGCTTCAACGCGAAAACGTAACCGACGCGCAGCTCGAAGCGCGCGTGCGTCTGACACTCTATCTCGGAGCCTCGGGATGAGCCTGCAGCCCAAGCAACGATGGACGCTATACAGCATGGCGCTTGCGCTGACCCTGGCGGCGGTGTTCTGGGGCAATGCGCCGACCAAGGGCGCGGAAATATCCGAACCGGCCGCGTCGCAAAGTACTGAACCCGAGTTGCAGAGCACCGAATCGATTACTCCAACGCCTGCGGTGCGTAACGACTTGATCGCACTGGAACGACTGCATCGCGAAGCGACTACTCCGCCCACGGTCGACCCGTTCGGCCCGCGTTCGTGGCAGCAAATCGAAGAAGAGGAACGGCGAGCGAAAGAACCGCCGCCGCCTCCGCCGCGCCCGCAAGCGCCGCCCGTG
>DATEEW010000020.1:0-3918 GCA_035280965.1 Burkholderiales bacterium | reverse complement strand
TTCGCGCTGAATCAGCGACTCGCCGGTCACATCGTCCTTGCCTTCGACTTTGGGCGGATTGAATTTGAGATGATAACTGCGGCCGGACGCCGGGTGCACGCGACGACCACTCATGCGTTCGATAATGCTCGCATCGTCGACGTCCATTTCAACCACGAAATCCAAGGCCACTTGGGCGTCTTGTAGCGCTTGAGCCTGGGGAATGGTGCGGGGGAAGCCGTCGAACAAATAGCCTTGCAAGCAATCGGGCTGCTTCAGGCGATCCTGCACCAAGCCGATGATGATGTCGTCCGACACCAACTGGCCCGCATCCATGACCTTTTTCGCGGCCAAGCCCAGCGGAGTGCCGGCCGCCACCGCGGCGCGCAACATGTCGCCGGTGGAAATCTGAGGAATGGCAAAACGCTCTTTAATCAAAGCGGCCTGGGTGCCTTTGCCGGCGCCCGGCGGACCGAGAAGAATCAAACGCATTCGAAGCTGCCTACGGGAACCATCAATTTGCGATAAATCGGGGCGCCCGCCGCTTCGGGCGACGGCCGCCAATGCGCCGGGAACATAACTGGTTTGGCCACTGGGGTCAAACCGCGCTGCGGTACATCGCGCGCATCCGCTCCAGATCTTCGGGCGTATCGACACCGGCAGGCGGCGCCTCGGTGCAGACCGTTACCGCAATGCGATGACCGTGCCAAAGCGCGCGTAATTGTTCCAACGATTCGAAGCCTTCGATCGGAGCCGGCGTCAGTCGGGTGTATTCGCGCAAATACCGCGCGCGATACGCATAGATGCCCAGGTGTCGATAAGCCGGCAAACCGGCGGGCAAGGCATGGTCTTCGGCCGAGTTCGCGCTTTTCACGCCGATGGCGGATAGGGCATTACGAATCTTGCTTGCGCTCCGCGCCGCAAACGCATCGCGCGCATAAGGAATGGGCGCACGACTGAAATAAAGCGCGTAACCCGCGTTGTCGAGCACTACTTTGACAATGTTGGGATTGAACATCTGTTCCGCATCCGCGAGGGCATGACAAGCGGTGGCAACGGATGCCTGCGGGCGTTCAAACAACATTTGCGCGAGCTCGCCGATCAGCGCAGGCGGGATCAGCGGCTCGTCGCCTTGCACGTTGACCAGGATTGCGTCGTCTTCGAGGGCTAACTGATCCACCACTTCAGCGATACGATCCGTGCCGGAGACATGGTCGGCGCGCGTCATCAGCACCTCGCACTGGTGGGCTCGCGCCGCGTCGGCAATGTCTTGGTGATCCGTAGCGATCAAAACACGCGCAGCACCGGCCTTCTGCGCCTGCTCGGCCACGCGCACCACCATGGGCTTACCCGCTATGTCGGCCAGCGCTTTGGCCGGTAGGCGCGTCGACGCATAACGCGCCGGAATCACGACACTGAAAAGCGCGCGCGACACGGCTTATTCGACTTCTTCGGTGGCGTCGAGCTTGCGCGCTTCTTCTTCCAACATCACCGGAATACCGTCGCGAATTGGAAAAGCGAGACGATCAGGCTTGCAAATCAGTTCGCCTTCGGCTTTGCGATACACCAGCGGGCCCTTGCACAAGGGGCAGACGAGAATGTCGAGCAGTCTAGGATCCATGACGTCTTTCGGACAGGCGTGTATCGATGAGTTCTATCAGCGCGTTTTCGACGCGGGCCTCGATCGGAAGCGCATACAGGTCGTGGCGTCCGAAGCCCCCGCATTTTACTGCATCCTTCTCCGTCATAAGCACCGCATCGCAATCCTCGAACTGCAAGTCCTGCGGCGTGTACGCATGATGGTCGGGGAAAGCATGCGGCGTGAATTGCAGTCCCAAACCGCTCAGCGTATCGAAAAACCGTTGCGGATCGCCAATACCAGCCACCGCATGCAAACGCAAGCCGCGCAGGCTTTGTAGCGTCACCGGACACTGCGGGTTATCCAGCCCGTAGAAGTCCCGCGCTTCCAGCCGCATGCTCCATACGCCTTCGCGACGCGCTTCGCCGTTCATCACCACTGCATCGACTGCGCGCCCTGGCGGCTCGCGCAAGGGACCTGCCGGCAGCAGCAAACCATTGCCGAAGCCGCGCGCATCTTCCACCGCGATTTCGAAATCGCGCGCGAGCGCGTAGTGTTGTAAACCATCGTCGCTGATCAGCACATCGCATTCTGAATGCGCTTCGAGCAAGCCCCTGCCTGCCTCCACGCGTTTTCGTCCGATGCATACCGGTACGCCGCTGCGTTGCGCGAGTAACAAGGGCTCGTCGCCAACCTCTGCGGCCAAATCGTCCGCGCGTACCAGCCGAGGGGTTTTGTTATGACCTTTGTAGCCGCGCGAAATGATCCCCGGCTTCCAGCCGGCGCGCTTCAAACCCTCGACCAGCCACAGGACCAGTGGCGTTTTACCCGTTCCGCCCGCCACCAGATTGCCCACCACCAACACCGGCACGTGAAAACGCGTGCGCGGCAGCAAACCCCCGCGATACGCCATGCGGCGGAGCGTCACGACAAGCAGGAACAATAAGGACAAGGGCGCCAATAGACACGATAGCAGCGACAAGCGATACCAGTGACGTTGCGAGAACTCGCTGGAAGTCATATGCGCGTGACGCCTTTTTCGAACCGCGAGTGCGGCTATTTACTGGTTGCCGTCTGCGTAGAGAAAGTGACGTGGGTATATCCGGCTTGGCGCGCAGCTTCCATCACTTGAATAACCGACTGATGGGTCGCCTTCGCATCGGCATTAATAATAACGACCGGATCTTTCAGGCCGTTGCCGGCGCGGCGCATCGCATCGGCGAAGGCTGTCACATTAGTGAAAGACAGCGGCGTGCGATCGATGGTGTACTGGCCCGCCGCATTGACAGTGATGTTGATTTCATTGGGACGATCTGTGGGCGCTTCCGCATCCGCAGTGGGCAGATTGATCTGCAGTTCCGCATATTTGGAATACGTGGTGGTGACCATCAGGAAAATCAGAATCACCAACAACACGTCGATGAACGGAATCAGATTGATTTCCGGGTCTTCTTTCCAATTCCGGCGAAAATTCATGGCGCGCGTCTGATCTCAGTTCTGGCGATCGCCATGCACGATATCCACTAAGTGTGCGGCCTGCTGTTCCATTTCGAGCACAAAAGCCTCGGCTTTGCCGCGGAAATGGCGAAAGAAAATCATGGCTGGGATGGCAATCAAAATACCGAACCCCGCGTTATAGAGCGCGATCGAGATGCCATGCGCCAGTTGCGCGGGGTTTTGACCGGTGGGCGCTTGCGAGCCGAAAATTTCGATCATCCCGACAATGGTGCCGAACAGACCCATAAGTGGCGCCACCGACGCAATCGTGCCCAGAGTAGTGAGAAACCGCTCAAGCTCATGCGAAACAGTGCGACCTTCCTCCTCGATGGCCTCTTTCATCACCGGCCGCGGCGCCTTGTGATTGCGCAAACCTACTGCGAGAACGCGACCCAGGGGCGAATCTTTGTAGACAGCGTCGATGAGCTGCTGCGAGACGCCTTGTTTGCGATAGGCCTCGACGACCTTGCCCAAAAGATTAGGCGGCGCGACCTTCGCGCGCCGCAGCATGATGAGCCGTTCGATAATCAGCGCGACGGCGATAACCGAGGCGACGAGCAAGAACCAGATCGGCCATCCGGCGGCACGAATAATGTCGAACACGCAAACAACTCCAAGCGAAGCGAGAAAGTGCGTGACTGTAACGGCGGCTTGGGGATTCGGCAAGTTGCGTTCATCCGACATTCCAAAGCGCGTTTCGCGATTACATTGTCATATGGCAGTGCAATGGTTGCGGCGCGGTAGACAAGCCTTATCCACATTTGCTGTGGATAACCTTGTGGATAGTGTGGCGCGGATGCGCCTAAGTAGACCGCACATAAGCATTTTTTTGTTTGTGATCAAATTGTGATCGAAATAAAACA
>DATEEW010000019.1:0-3012 GCA_035280965.1 Burkholderiales bacterium | reverse complement strand
CGCCACCGCACAAGCCGGTGTTGCCGCCCTGTGGAACGATGGCGGTGCGCGTTTCAGTCGCGAGACGCAGAATGGCGGAGACTTCCTCAACCGTTGCCGGCTTCAGTACCGCTAGCGGCTCACCCGCATAGCGTTTGCGCCAGTCAGTGGCAAGCGCTTGAACCGCCGCCGCGTCGCTCACCAGTCCTTGCGGACCAACGATGGCGGTAAAGCGTTGAACGAGATCAGTAGACATCCGGTTGAAAACCTTCCACCACAGAGGCACAGAGACACAGAGTAAAAACGGATTCAAAACCTCCGGATCAGGTTGGATCGCGGCATTACTTACCTGGAAAAAACTTTATGGTTTTCTCCGTGCTCTCCGTGTTCTCTGTGGTTCAAGATTTTTAAGTGGTTTGCTTAAGCTGTTCGAGAATCGCCGGATTTTCTAGTGTCGAAACATCTTGCGTGATTTCCTCCCCCTTGGCGATATCGCGCAAGAGTCGACGCATGATTTTTCCGGAGCGGGTTTTAGGCAAGTTTTCACCGAAGCGAATCTCTTTCGGTTTAGCGATGGGCCCGATTTCCTTCGCGACCCAGTCGCGCAACTCTTCCGCCATTTTCTTCGCTGCGTCGCCGGTAGGCCGCTGGCCTTTCAAAACTACGAACGCGACGATTGCTTCGCCAGTCAATTCATCAGGGCGCCCTACTACCGCCGCTTCCGCAACCAGCGCGCGATTTGCGACTAACGCCGATTCGATTTCCATCGTGCCCAAGCGGTGACCCGAAATGTTGAGCACATCATCGATGCGACCCATGATGGTGTAGTAGCCCTTCATATCGCGGCTGGCGCCGTCGCCCGCGAGGTAGTATTTGCCTTGGAACTCTTCGGGGAAATAACCTTTTTTGTAGCGCTCTGGATTGCCCCAGATCGTGCGCAACATCGAAGGCCAAGGTTTTTTGATCACCAGGATGCCGCCCTTGCCGTGGGGAACCGAATGACCGACCTCATCGACCACATCGGCCATGATGCCAGGCAACGGGAGCGTGCAAGAGCCAGGCTTAAGTGGCGTCGCACCCGGCAGCGGCGAAATCAAATGTCCGCCCGTTTCCGTTTGCCACCAGGTATCGACCACCGGACAACGACCGCCACCGACGACGTTGTAGTACCACATCCATGCTTCCGGATTGATCGGCTCACCCACCGTGCCCAGAATGCGCAAGCTCGACAAATCGTGTTCCTTAGGCAAATCGGGACCGGCTTTGATCAACGAACGAATGGCCGTCGGTGCTGTGTAGAAGACGCTGACGTGGTGATCTTGAATCAGTTTCCAAAAGCGACCCGCATTGGGATAGGTTGGAACGCCTTCGAACATGACCTCGGTTCCGCCCACGGCGAGCGGCCCATACGCGACATAAGTATGGCCGGTCACCCAACCTACATCGGCCGTACACCAGAAGATATCGTCTTCTTTGGAATCGAAGACCCAACGCATAGTGAGCGCAGCTTGTAGCAAATACCCGCCCGTAGAGTGCTGCACGCCTTTGGGTTTGCCGGTAGAGCCCGAGGTGTAGAGAATGAAAAGCGGATGCTCGGCGCTGACCCACGTGGGTTCGCAAACATCCGACTGCTTGGGCTCCAACTCATGCCACCACTTGTCACGCGTCGAATCGAAAGCGACCGCGGTGCCGGTGCGGCGATAGACCACCACGTTCTTCACGGCTTCGCATTCACCCATACTCAATGCTTCATCCACCGCCGGTTTCAGGGCGATTTCGCGTCCGCCGCGCATTTGCCCGTCGGCGGTAATCACGGCCACCGCGCCTGCGTCGACGATACGCTCATGCACGCTCTTCGCCGAGAAGCCGCCGAAGACCACCGAATGCGTAGCGGCGATGCGCGCGCACGCCTGCATCGCGACCACGGCCTCGATGGACATGGGCATATAAATCAGCACGCGATCACCCATGCCGATGCCCAGGGATTTCAATCCATTGGCGAAACGGCAGACGCGTTGATGCAATTCTTTGTAAGTAATCCGACTGACCTGACCATCGTCGGTTTCGAAAATGATCGCCGTCTTATCGCCGCGCTTCGCTAGATGGCGATCCAGGCAGTTGTATGAGGCATTGAGTTCGCCGTCTTCGAACCATTTGAAAAAAGGCGCGTTGCTTTCGTCCAGCACCTTCTGAAACGGTTTATGCCAAGTGAGTTCTTCACGCGCCAGGCGGGCCCAAAAGCCTTCATAATCGCGCTCGGCCTCATCGCATAGCGCGCGATACGCCGCCATACCGGATACATTGGCCTGCGCAACGCAATCAGGCGCAGGTTCGAATACACGGTCCTCCTGCAACACGGACTCGATGGTGGCGGACATGTGCGCGAACTCCTCAAAACACGAATGATGAATTGTAAATGGAAGTGCCTGCCTGCCGCTCGCCCAAGCGGGTCAGGCTTTCGCCGGTCTGCCCTCTTGGCCCTGCTGCTGCTCGCGACAGCGGGCTCTGCCCATGCCGAATGGCGGATTATCTACGCTGAGCCCGAATATTTTGTCGAATTTGATTCTTCGGCCGTTCGCGAGCACGGCACGTTCCGCTTGGCGTGGACGCGAGTGACCTTTACGGAGGCCAAGCGCGAAGGAAATGATTTTTACCAGTCTCAAGGCCAATTGCATGCGATCGACTGCCCACAACAAGCCTCGACCGTAGTCGGCACGGTCAATTACAGCGGCGCCTTCGGTCAAGGCACGCAAGTCGGGCGGAAAACCCGCCCTCGCGCCGAATGGCAGGCGAAAGCCGCGCCACCTGACTCCTTGGCTGCGATGATTATCGCTACGGGCTGCCGTGCGACGACGCCCTGAGCGACGCCGAAAGGCAGAAAAAGCTTAAGTTTTCTTCGCCAACAAGGTGCCGCGACATTTCTTGGTACCGCAATAGCAGGGCCAGCGTTTTTTCTCTTTGGGCGTATGACGCTCTTCCAGCGTGATGCCGTAGTCGTAGCCCAGTTCTTCACCCGCCTTGATGTTGCGGATG
>DATEEW010000018.1:0-4007 GCA_035280965.1 Burkholderiales bacterium | reverse complement strand
AGCGCTTCGATGCTATGACCGCTGGTGACGATCATCCCCTGGCGCGCTAGACGACCTGTTGCGGTCGTCAAGGCCACCGGTGTTGCGAGCGACAAGGCGCAAGGACAAGTTGCAACGAGAAGACTCACCGCGATCCACGGCGCGCGCGCCGGATCAATGGCAAACCACACCGCGACGGCGATCAGCGTCACCGCGAGAATCAGCCAAACGAAACGCTGCGCATAACGGTCCGCCATGTCCGCCATGGGCTGACGCTGAGCCGCAGCTTGTTCAACCAGTCGCACAATGGACGCGAGCGTGCCGGCTTCGCCCACGCGCGTTACGCGGACGATCAACGGGCTTTCGACATTCACCGAACCGCCCACCACATCCGCGCCGGGCTTTTTAGCAACGGGCATGCTTTCGCCTGAGAGCAAAGCCTCGTTCACCGCGCTACGCCCTTCCAGCACGCAACCGTCCGCGGCAATGCTTTCGCCCGGCTTTACCAGAATGACATCGCCAACGGCGAGTTGCGCCACCGGAATGGGAGCGGCTTCGCGCGATCCGGGGTAATTCTGCAGTCGCGCAGCTATATTCGGACGCAGTTGTGCAAGGTGCGCCAGGGCGCGACTCGCAGCATTGCGAGCGAGCATTTCAAGATAGCGTCCGAGCAAGAGCAGGAACACGAACATGGTGAGCGAATCGAAATACACTTCGCCGCGATGCGTGAACGTCGCCCAGGTACTCGCGACGAAAGCGATCAACACGCCGAGCGCGACGGGGAGGTCCATGCCCATTTTCTTCGCGCGCAGGCCACGCCACGCGCCCACAAAAAAAGGCTGTGCGGAATACGCCACCACCGGTACCGTGAGCACGAAGCTCGCCCAGCGCATGAGCGTCTCATACTCCGCGCTCAAGTCGCCGATGCCTGCCACGTAAGCCGGCACCGCGTACATCATCACTTGCATCATGCCGAAACCCGCCACGAACAGACGCCATAACCACTGGCGCTGCTCCGCGCGACGCAAGACATCGATTTTCTCGGCTTGATAAGGATGCGCGCGATAACCGATCGCGGCGATGCGTTGCAGGATGTAGCTTAATGATGCGACGGCGGCATCCCATCGCAAACTCGCGCGACGGGTCACGTAATTCACTTCGATGGATTGCACGCCGGGAACGCGCTTGAGCGTTTCTTCGATCAACCACAAACAGGCTGCGCAGCGCACCCCTTCCAGAAGCAAGGACGCTTCGCGGATCCCGTTGCCGACTTGGCGCACGAAAGTCGCTTGAAATAAGGAATCGTCATACGGGGAGAACTCTCCCGGTTCGATTTCCGGCCGCGTTCCCGAGGCTTCGCGCAGACGATAGTAGTCACCCAATCCCAGGCCGGTAATGGTGAGCGCGGCTGCCTCGCAACCGACGCAGCAAAAGCTGCGCGCCACGCCATCGATGATCGCAGAAGCGATTTTTTCGTCCGCAGGAAGCCCGCAATGAAAACAAGGCTGGGCTCGCGTGGCAAGGTGGGAAAGGACGGCGGACAGAGGGAGTCTCCTTAAAGGAGACTAGAGCTTAACTCTCGGATAAATCGGGTTTTTGATACACATCAAATACACCCGATGCGGGCGCAGGATGCGGGGAATGCAGGAAGGGCGTGGGAGGCAAAAACTGTAGAAAAACCGCATCGGAGACCCGGCCGATGCCGAGTCTCTATTTCTTACACTTGCTTAAATGGCGGGAAAAACGGAGCGGCTAGCGTTCGAGTACTTCTTTGGTAGCGCTGTAGTCTTCTTCGAAAGCGAGGTTTTCGTAGGCAGGCGCTTCGAAGTCCTGATCGAAACGCTGATACAGCTTTTCGTCCACCGACATCATGCCCGGGGGCTGTATTGGAAAGGCCAGCACTTGTCCGCGATCTTCGCCGACATTGTTACGAGCCAGGTATTCCAAGTCGAAAAGCTCTTCGTCTTGCTTCAATGCATGTACAGACATGGCTTTATGCGTCCGGTTAAAGGAAACACTAGATTAGAGGAATCCCGACTGAATAGTTGCTTTCAGTCCCGTACCACGTGCGAAAAAACACCTCGTTTAACGTATGTAAACAATCGATTTCATCGATGTCAAATTTGCTTTGACGTCTTTGTTTTTCCAACGAAAAATTAAGTGTCGATGTGGCCGACGAAGTACAACATGCGCGCTACGAGTTTGGCTTGATGTGCATCAAAGATGACGCATTAAAGCGGCGTGCGCCCGATGGCGCACGCCGTGCGGGACGACCCGCGGAGGAGTCCTGTTACTTCGCGCCGTAGCCGGTCGAGGGTGGATTCGCCGGCTGTGCCGGATTGAGTTGTTCTTGCGTCGGCGTGCTATCGGTCGTATTCGGCGCCGCCTGGTTGCCGGCCGGGGTGTTGGCGGCTCCCGGAGGCGTAGCCTTACCGGCAGGGTCGGACATGCCGCCCGTGGCACCGGAGGTCGCCGGATTGGAAGTCGAGTCGACCCCCTCTTCGCGGTTGCAGCCACTTAATACGAGCAAGGCCAACGCAGCAGCGATTAATGTGTGTTTCATGCGCTTCTCCTAACAACGATCCAAAGAGATCGGACATCTGTAGGTTGCAAATCCCGCTCCCGCAAAACGAAGCCCGCGCTAAGCCCTTGTCGCCATGCCTCAAGCCGAGCGCAATGCGGCACGCTTGAATTACACGATGCGATCCGCGTCCGCTGCACCCGACTATTTAGACTCTCCTTCATCGTCCTCCCTCCCAATTTGGATACTGCGCGACGCAGTGCGAACCACCTTTGATCAATACCGCATGGCTGCAAACAGCACACCGGCCTTGCTATTGCATTTGAGTAGCCGCTCGGAGAACATGCCGACGTCCACACCGGAGTCCCCCGAGGAATACGATGCCCGAACAAAAATGGCCGCACACCATCTGGGTCGTGCGGCACGGCCAGAGCGCCGGCAATGTCGCGCGCGACGAAGCCGAAGCGGCGCGTCTGCCGCTCATCGACATCGCAACCCGCGATATGGACGTACCCCTCTCCCCGCTGGGTGAGGAACAGGCCCGCGCCTTGGGACGCTGGTTCGGCGCTATGCCCGAAGACAAACGGCCCACCGTCGTCCTGTATTCGCCTTATGTACGCGCGCGTCGCACGGCGGAAATCGTGTTGGAAACCGCGGACATCGACAGGGACGACATTACCTTCCACGTGGATGAGCGTCTGCGCGAAAAAGAGTTCGGCCAACTCGACCGGCTCACCGCCTCAGGCATCGCTCTCAAATATCCGGAATTGCACGAACAACGCAATCGCGTCGGCAAGTTCTACTTCCGCCCGCCGGGCGGAGAAAGCTGGTGCGATGTAATTCTTCGCCTTCGTAGCGTTCTCGATACGATGACGCGCGGTTATCGCGAAGAGCATGTGCTGATCGTCGCGCATCAAGTCATCGTCAATTGCTTCCGTTATCTATTCGAGCGCATGGACGAAGAAACGATTCTCGGCGCCGATCGCAAGCAGGACGTGCCCAATTGCAGCGTGACTTCCTATCGCTTCGATCCGAAAATTGGGCGAAAGGGAAAGCTCACCCCGGAATTGACCAACTTTGTCGCGCCTCTCGAAGCTGCAGGCGCCTCGGTCACGGCAGAGCCCGATATTCCCGCCGCGCCTAAAGCCTAGATAAAATCTTGAACCACAGAGAACACAGAGAGCACGGAGAAAAGCAAAAAACACGAAGCATCTAGGCAGGTGGAAACCAAGGCTTCAAGCCCTGGATGCCCTTTTACATGGGCACGACCTAATGTTCGTCGTTCCCTCGGAAGCGGGAATCCATGCTCTCCGCTCTCCGCTCTAAAACGCTTGAGTTGAATCACTTAGGTAGCGACAACGCAGCCGCGCCGGGCCCCGTCGCGGAAATCGAAATAAGTTGCTTCAGAAATTCCACGATGCGTTGATCGTCAATGTCGTTGTGATCGTCAATAAGCTCACCATCGACGTAAATCACCATGCACGGATTGCGTCCGGCCGAGTTGGGC
>DATEEW010000017.1:0-11953 GCA_035280965.1 Burkholderiales bacterium | reverse complement strand
CGATGGGGGTGCCCCCCTCGCACCGTTTTTTTACCCTAGGCGTACCTCCTTTTCCGGGGTGGGTTTATGATTGATATCCCCCAGTGAATTGAGAAGATGCTGCCATGACGGATCTCGTCAACGAAGGCGCCCTACCGGATCCGGGCCTGGAAGTTGAACGTAGCAGCCTCGATTTCCCGGTCGTCGGCCTTGGGGCATCTGCCGGCGGCTTGCAAGCCGCCCTCCGTTTTTTTGAGGCTACGCCGGACGATACCGGCATGGCTTTCGTCCTCATCCTTCATCTCTCGCCCACCCACGAGAGCAACGCCGATCGCATCATTCAGGCGGTTACCCGCATGCCCGTCCTGCAAGTCGCCGAGCGGGTCCCGATCGAGCCGAATCACGTTTACGTGATTTCTCCGGCCGTCCAGTTATCCATGGATGACGGCCATCTGGAGGTGATCACGCCACAGCGGCCGCGCGGGCGTCAGATCGCGATCGACATATTTTTCCGCACTCTGGCCGACGCGCATCTGGAATACGCCATCGGCATCATTTTATCGGGCACCGGAAGCGACGGCGCCGCCGGCATCATGCGCGTCAAGGAACAAGGCGGGATCACCATCGCGCAGGTGCCTGAGGATGCCGAGTATCAGGATATGCCGCTGGCCGCGATTGCGACGGACTTGGTCGACATGGTATTGCCCGCTGCCAAAATACCCCAAAAACTGGTGGATCTGTGGGCCAACGCCCGCCGCATCAAATTACCTGAACCGCTAGAGCGTTTGCCCGCGACACCCGTCGAGTCCGACAAAGAGACACAAAGCGCGCAGCAGGCGCTGCGCGAAATCCTCATATGCCTGCGCACCCGCACCGGTCATGATTTCCGTCAGTACAAACATGCAACCGTACTACGGCGTATCGAGCGGCGCATGCAAGTCAACGAAATCACCACCCTGCCCGACTACCGCGATTACCTGCAATCGAATGTCGACGAAACGCCCGCCTTGCTGCGTGACATGCTTATCAGTGTCACGAATTTCTTTCGCGATCGTGAAGCCTTCGATGCGATCGAGCACAGCATTGTTCCGGCGATGCTGAAAGAACGGGACGGCACCGAACCGCTTCGGATTTGGGTTCCCGGTTGCGCCACCGGCGAAGAAGCCTATACGCTCGCCATGCTGATCAGCCAAAGCACCGATGACGATGACTATCAAATGTTCGCCACCGATATCGATGAACGCGCAGTCGGGATGGCACGCGCCGGCATTTATCCCGAAGCCATAGTCACTGACGTCCCACCAGCCTATCTGGGTCGCTACTTCCAACGGCAGCAAGACTATTTCCTGGTCAAGAAATCGATACGCGAAAAAATACTGTTCGCGGTTCACAATATTTTGCGCGATCCACCGTTTTCCAAGCTGCACTTGGTGTCCTGTCGCAATCTGCTGATTTATCTCAATCGCGATGTACAACGCGAGGTCTTGCAGACTTTCCACTTCGCGCTGCGGCCGGGCGGCTATCTTTTTCTCGGCAGTTCGGAATCGGCCGACATGGTGGAAGAATTCTTTAGCGCCGTAGACAAGAAGAACAGGATCTATCGCGCCAACACAATTGCAGTAGGAAGAGCCTTCACGCCCAATATGCCCTTAGGCGACCACGATCGCCGGCATATGCCTTCCATCGAACGCGCGAATTCGGAGAAAACACGCACTTCCTTTGCGCAGTTGCATCAGCGCCTGGTCGAGCAATACGCGCCGCCCAGCGTCGTCATCAACCAGCACTCCCAGGTCGTGCACGTATCCGACCGTGCGGGCCGCTATTTGCGTTTTATCGGCGGCGAGCCCACCCACCATCTCCTCGATGTGGTGCTGCCGGAATTGCGACTGGAATTGCGCGCTGCCCTCTATAAAGCCTTGCAGACACGCAAAAGCGTGGAGGCCCAACGTGTCCTCATCGAACGCGACGGACGCAAGGCCTTCGTTAACATGACGGTGCGCCCCCTGTACGACACCGAGGCGGAGATGGATTGCATCCTCGTCCTTTTCGACGAAGTCGAAGACAGCATGATTGCCGAAATCCATGCGGCCAAAGGGCTAGGGACCGACCCGGCCTTGACCGAACTGGAAAAGGAGCTTCAACGGACCAAGGAAGACCTGCAGACCACCATCGAGCAATCCGAAACCTCGACAGAGGAACTCAAAGCCTCCAACGAAGAGTTGCAGGCGATCAATGAAGAACTGCGCTCCACCACCGAGGAACTCGAAACCAGCAAAGAAGAACTGCAGTCGATGAACGAGGAACTGGTCACGGTCAATTACGAGTTGAAGACCAAAGTCGACGAAACGGGAAAGATCAACGACGATTTGCAAAATCTGATCGCGTCCACAGATATCGCGACCATCTTCGTGGATCGCGGAATGCGCATCAAGCGCTACACGCCCGGCGCAGCGAAGATCTTCAACCTCATTTCCTCCGATATCGGACGCTCGTTGCTGGATATCACTCACCGCCTCAACTACATGAGTTTGGCGGACGACGCCGCCACCGCTTTCCTGACGCTCAAGGGAATTGACCGCGAGGTGCGCAGCAGCAGCGGCCGCTGGTTCATCGCCCGCCTCCTGCCCTACCGCACCGCCGATGACCGCATCGAAGGCACGGTACTGACTTTCATCGATATCACCGCCCGCCGCGAAGCGGAAGAAAAGTTCCGCGCCGGGGAGGAGCGCATGCGTTTGGTGGCCGAGAGCACGCGTGATTACGCCATTTTCACCTTCGACCTTGACGGCCTCATCACGAGTTGGAACCCCGGGGCGGTGCGCATTTTCGGCTGGTCGGAAGACGAAGCGCTGGGTCAGCCCAGCACAATGATTTTCGACATACCCGACCGCGCTCAGAGCGTGCCGGAACTCGAAATGCAGCGCGCGCGCGAGTTGGGACGAACCGAAGACGAACGTTGGCATATGCGGAAAGATGGATCGCGCTTTTACTGCAGTGGCGTGACCTATCCGCTCTACCGAGACGGCCAGTTGCAGGGATACGCCAAAATCGCTCGCGACTGGACAGAACATAAACGCCTGGAAGAAGCGCGCGAGGCGCAAATCAGACAGGAAAAGTTGACGCGCACGGAAGCGCAAGCAGCCAATCACTTGAAGAATGAGTTTCTGGCCGTGATGTCGCACGAACTGAAAAATCCATTGAACCTCATTCAACTCAATGTCGAAATCCTTACCCGCCTACCCGAAATCCGTCAATTGGCTTACGCCGCAAAGGCCGCGCACGCGATCGGTCGCGCGGTGGTGAGCCAGAGCCGCATCATCGACGACCTACTCGACCTTTCGCGGATCAACACTGGAAAACTTGCGCTGAACCTTGCGCCCTTCGATCTCGCCGAGGCCGTCAACTCAATCGTGGAATCGATGCAAGCCGATACCGCCGCAGCGCCGCGTACCGTAAACGTGGTGGGAACCGATCAGCCGATGATGATTGAAGCCGACGGCGTGCGCGTCGAACAAATCGTCGGCAACCTGTTAAGCAACGCATTGAAATTCACGCGTCCTTCTGGGCACATCGATGTAACCCTCACCCGCGAAGGGCATTGCGCCAGATTGGACGTCCGCGACGATGGCCAGGGGATCGCACCGGAGCAGTTGCCGAAGGTCTTCGATATGTTCGAACAAGGGGAGAGCTATACCACTCGGAATAAAGGCGGACTGGGCATCGGTTTGAGTTTGGTGCGACAGTTGACCGAAGCCCATCACGGCCATGTCGCCGCGCACTCGGAGGGCGTGGATCGTGGCGCCGTGTTCAGTATTTGGTTGCCATTGCAAAGCGCTCAATCGACTTCGCAACCCATACCGCTGCTTAACGCGCAGGCTATTAACGCGCTCACCCTTCTGCTCGTCGACGATGATGAGGAAACTTTAACGGCATTCAAAGCGCTATTGGAAATGGAAGGTGCGACGGTACACACTGCACAGAATGCGAAGGAGGGTTTAAGGAAAGCCGACAGCCTTCGATTCGACATCATTCTTTCCGATATCGGCATGCCCGAAATTGACGGGTACGAATTTATTACGACGCTTCGCAGAAAGGAACAGTATGCGAAGACCCCTATTTTTGCGTTGACCGGATTCGGCCGTCCCAGCGATGTGAAACATGCGCTGGAGAGTGGTTTTACGGCCCATCTGAGCAAGCCTGTTTCGGTGGATGCGCTGATCAAGGCGATTTCGAATTCGATCAACGTAAAGCCTCGGCGGAGAGCTTGACCCCCTCCGCTCGTTAGTGACGCGAACACCGCTACTTAACTAGAATTTTTCCCACCATTCCCGCCTCGAAATGGCCGGGCAGCAAGCAGGCGAAATCGAAATCGCCGGCGCGGTTGAAATGCCAAACGATTTCTCCGGTGTGTCCGGGTTCCACATGCACCATATGCGGCGCGTCATGCTCCATGTTCGGAAACTCGCGCATCAGTTTCGCGTGCTCCTTCAAATCGGCCATCGTGCCGATCACCATTTCGTGCAACAGCTTGCCCTCGTTTTTTAGAACGAAGCGAACGGTTTCGCCTCGCTTGATTTCAAGCTTGTCCGGAACGAAGCGCATGGTATCGAGCATGGAAATCTTGATCGTACGAGTGACTTTCGCCGGGTCGCCCGCGATGCCAAAAGGCATTTGCTCCGCTTTATAGGTGCGCAACGCATGCGCGTCTTTGGAATGATTTTCATGCGCTTGCGCGCAAGTCGCGCAAAGCAGCGCGGCGAGCAATAGATAAGTTCTCATTTTCTTTCCATAAAAAACGAACGGTCACGGTTTCTTACGCAGGGCTCCAATTGTGGCGTTCTGGCATTGCTTCCTGGCACCAGGCGTAAAGCGCGTCATAAACCACCATGCCTTGGGCAAGCAGCGCGTGGTCGTCCTGGATGTTCTTGTTCAATCCCAGCGAAATCGCGAGTAACCCGGCCGCCTGTGGCGCAAGATCGAGGCGGTCCGTGTCCGCGCCACGAACGATCACCGCCAATTTCTCCAAGGCAGGATCCTTGAGGTTGTGCTTTTTCAAAAACGCGTCGAAGCTGCACTGCTCGCCATCGTGCGTGTATTCAACATCCGGGACATCGTAGGGAATCGCTCCTGTTTTTTCGGAGACACTCTTTACCTGGTCGAGCGGTACATAGAGAAACTCAGGATCGTTGTCGATAAAGCGCGCGATCAACCAAGGGCAGGCAATGCGGTCGATCTTCGGGCGCTCGCGGGTTATCCATTTCATATTTCGCTCCTTCGCATCAAGCGGCACAGGCGTCGAAACGCTGCGCCGCAAAGGTCCAATCGATATTCTGCATAAAGGTCTCGACGTATGCGGCCGCTTTCGCGCCATAGTCGATGTGATAGGCATGCTCGTACATGTCCAACGCAAGAACGCTGACGCCGTCGGCCAAAACATGGGTATGGTCAGCGGCCCATTGGTTACTCAGGCGTTGCTCCCGCATCGACCAGGTCAACAACACCCATCCCGAGCCGCCGGCCAATGCCTTACCCATGGCCATGAACTGGCTGCGCCAGCGATCCATCGAGCCGAAGAAGCCTTCGATTGCGCTCTTAAGCGCGCCGGCGCCCAGTTCGCCGTTTCCGCCCAGTCCTGCGAAGTAAAGCTCGTGCAAGGCCGCAGAGTTGGCGGCGATCAGTTCCTCGCGTTTAAGACCATTGAGCATAAAACCCGGCACGGTCGCGAAGTCGATGCCTTCAATCTGCGTACGAATTGCATCAAGGCGCTTCACGGCGCCACCGTAGTTGTTTTCGTGATGGCTGACGATAAGGCGTTCAGAAAGACCTTTCAACCCCTTCGGATCGAAAGGCAACGAACGAATAGCATTGCTCATAATTTCTCCTAGATTAGGAATTTCGCGCACAGGCAATAACAAGGCCGACGTCGGAAGCGAAGCGATTGCGGTGGCTAATTGTGTGAATTCGACCCTTGTTAAACACGCGCTCTATGCCGCGCGGCGGCCGCAAAGTCGGGAATGCGCACCGGATAAGGCGCCAAGACGTGCGGTGTCCGTCACTGCATAGCAGCGTCCTACAGGACTTGGACGGGACACCGTCTGGGAGAAGTTTCTCCCGAGGAAAATCAATGTGACGTTCCATAGAATCGGGAGCCTGCGCCCCGACGGCCGATACCATAGTGAATCGGCCACGGAGCGTCAAGCGTCCAGCTTGATGTCGAAGTGCTGCAAACCGAACATAAGCGCGACGTAGCAGATCAACATCATAAGGACAGCGAGGCCCAGGGCGGGATAAAAGGACCAGCCGCGATCGATTAGCGCGGGAAACACCAGAAACATGGGCAAGGTCGGCAGCACCAGCCAAAAGGTCGCGCGCGATACTTCCGCCACTTGTTGGACGTCCTGGGTTTCGTAATGCAGCCAGATCATCGCTACGAGTGAAATGATCGGCAGCGATTTAATCAATGCACCGAGCCAGGCGTTCACCTTGGCGACCTCGGTCACCGCGACAATGATGAACGCCGCCAGCACGACTTTAAGCGCGTAGTACATACCGCCTCCTGAAAAGAGATGCCACCCGAAGCGGCGCTCGAATCATTTCAATGTGAAGCGAACCGTGAACGGTTTGCCTCCTACATTGATGACCGCAACGGCTTTGGCGCCGACTGCGGTATTGAATGTACCGCTTGCTTCCAACCTGTCGCCTGTGGGTTTCAACTCGACCTCCTGCTTCTCGCTGCCAGCGAGCAGGATCAGTTTTGCGCTTGCTTTGGATACGTCCACCGGTTTACCGTGATCGCGAACATAGAGCTGCAGCAGTCCCGGATTCGCTACCAGTTCGTATTCCAACTCACTTGCCGCCGCGACCACGCCGCCGTGCTGTGGCTGACCGGCGCCATGCGCCCAAACCGCAGTCGTTGCAAAGAAAGCGGCTGCGAACATGCCTGCTAGAAAACGTTTCATCGTTGAACCTCCTCGAACATGCGATGCATTGAACAGGGCCGCATCGCGCGCCATTTGAAAAATCAATAAGTCTGCGCCTCGTCTTGCATCAGTCTTTCGACAGAACGCCGCCCTACCAGTTCGAACACGAGGGGCGTGAGCACCGTATCCAGAAGCGTTGAACTGATCAGTCCGCCGAAGATCACTACGGCAACAGGATGCAAAATCTCCTTGCCCGGCGCATCGGCGGCAAGCAGCAATGGCGTCAATGCAAAAGCGGCCACAAGGGCGGTCATCAGCACCGGACTAAGTCGCTCAAGCGACCCTCGAACGATCATGTGGCGGCTAAACGTCTCGCCTTCGTTGCGGCAGAGATTGAGGTAGTGGCTGATTTTCAGAATGCCGTTACGTGTGGCGATGCCTGTCAAGGTCACAAAACCCACGAGCGAGGCGACTGAAAGCGGCACGCTTGCGACCCACATCGCAACGACACTGCCGATCAGCGCGAAAGGAATATTGGCCATAATGACGCCGGCCAGTACCGCCGAGCGATAGCGGGAATACAGAACGAGAAAGATCATCGCGAGGGAAATAGCCGAAAGCCAAGCGATCAAGCGCGTGGCTTTCTCCTGCGCTTGAAATTGCCCTTCCAGCTGAACAAAATACCCTTTCGGCAGCGATAGGCTTGTGGTCGCCTTACGCACCGCATCAATGATCGAACCGATATCACTGCCGTCAGTGTTCGCGTAAACGACGAAGCGCCTGCGACTGTTCTCGCGGCCGATTTGATTGGGACCGTCGCTTGTTTCCACCGTCGCAATGGACGAAAGCGGAATCGCACTATTCGGGCCTTGCAGCATGATTCGTTCGAGTTGCTGCGGCACCCGCGCTTCGTCGGACAAGCGCAACACAACATCGAAGCGCCGTGCGCCATCGATCAACTGCGCTTCGCGAGTGCCATCGGAAAGCAGTTGCAGCGCATTTAACGCATCGCCCGGAGCGATGCCGTGTTGAGCTGCCTTGCGATAATCGATGTGCACCTTGATTTGCGGAATCAGGACCTGCTTTTCGCTCGACACATCGACAAGTCCGGAAACCCCGGCGAGCGCTTGACGAATTTGTTCGCCCACCGCGCGCAAGGTATCGGTGTCGTCGCCAAAAACTTTGATGACAAGTTGCGCGCGAACGCCGGAAAGCAAATGGTCCAAACGGTGCGAAATCGGTTGGCCGATCGCTACGCTCGCGGGAAGCATGGCCAGGCGGGTGCGGATATCGGCCATGATCGCTTCGCGACCGCGCTCGCTGCGCTTTAGATCGACATCGATTTCGGAGCTGTGTACGCCCTCGGCATGCTCGTCCATTTCGGCGCGCCCGGTACGCCGTCCCACTTTGATCACTTCGGGCACTTCGCGAATCAACTCCTCAGCCATGGCTCCCATGCGGTTGGAGGTTTCCAGGGAGGTGCCGGGCTCGAACATCAACGAGAGAACCAGCGACCCTTCGTTGAATGCCGGAAGAAAAGCGCGAGGCATGAAAGGAACGCTTGCCATCGCGATCACGGTCGCCACGATTGCCGCCGCAAAAATGATTCTGGCACGCGGGAACGACCAAGCAAGTAGCCGCTCGTCCCATGCTTTGAATTTGCGGACCAGAGGGCTTTCCGGGCCCTCAAGTTGCGGCATGTTCGGCAACAGATAAGCCGCAAGCGCGGGTGTCACGGTCATCGACACCAGCATCGAAGCCAAGATCGATACGATGTAAGCCACGCCCAGCGGTGCGAATAAGCGACCCTCGATACCTGGAAGCGCGAAGAGCGGCACGAAGACCAGGACCACAATGACGGTCGCGTACACGATACCGGAACGGACTTCTACTGACGCATGCCAAATCACGCTGGCGGCCTCGCGAAATTCCCGCGGCCTTGCTTGCCGCAAGCGGCGCAGGACATTTTCTATGCCCACAACGGCATCGTCGACCAATTCGCCGATCGCGATGGCGATCCCGCCGAGCGTCATGACATTGATCGATAAATCGAACAAGCGGAACACCACGGCCGTGATCGCGAGGGACAACGGAATTGCCAGCAGGGAAATCAATGTCGTTCGCACGTTCAGAAGGAAGGCGAACAGAATGATCGCCACCAGAATTGCGCCGTCGCGCAAGGCTTCGGCCACATTCGAAATCGATGCTTCGATGAAATCGCTTTGCCGGAACAGCACTTCCGGCGCGGCAAGTCCTTTGGGCAGGCCTTGCTTAAGTTCGACGAGCGCAGTCTCGATCTGCTCGGTCAACGTCACCGTATCCGCATCGGGTTGTTTTTGTACGCTGACAATGACGGCGGGTTTGCCGTTAAAACCTGCATCGCCGCGCTTCACGCCGGCGGCGTAGCGAACATTGGCTACTTGCTCAAGCGCGACGGGTGCGCCGTTGCGATACGCCACCGCGAGACCGCGCAGATCCGCCAGCCGGTCGGTGCGGCCCAGATTACGGATCAGATATTCGCTGCCATTGAGATCGATGAAGCCGCCGCCTGTATTGGTTGCAAAACCCCGTATCGCATCGCGCACATGGGTGAGCGACACCCCGAACTGCATCATGCGTGCAGTATCGGGTTCGATGCGCAGTTGACGGACTTCTCCGCCGATTGGAATCACCTGCGCCACGCCCGCGATCGAAAGCAGACGCGGCCGCAAAACGAAGTCCGCGTATTCGCGGGCCTCCATCGGACTTGCTCCAGCCGACTGGATCGGGAGGGCGATGAGCATGATCTCGCCCATGATGGACGACACCGGACCGATAGCCGGTGTGATGCCGTTGGGCAATTGTGTCCCGACAGAAGCAAGCCGCTCTGCCACAAGCTGGCGATTGCGGTAGATCTCCGTTCCCCAATCGAATTCGACATACACGATGGACAGGCCCACGCCCGAGACCGAACGCACGCGGGTAACGCCCGGCAGGCCGTTCAACGCGGTCTCGATGGGAAAAGAGACCAACAACTCCACTTCCTCAGGCGCCATGCCGCCAGCTTCGGTGAGGACCGTTACCAGCGGTTTGTTGAGGTTCGGAAAAACATCGACGGGTGTGTGCCAGGCGCTCAAGGCGCCATAGACCATCAGCAAAGCGGCGACCGCGAGAACCAATAGTCGATTGGCCAGGGCTGCGCGAACGATTCCGTTGAACATGGTGGTCTATCGGATCTGGTTAATAAGTGGGGCACCGAGAACCACGACGCGGTTGTCCGGTGCTAAGCCCTGGGTCACCAAGACCCTCTTCGCATCCAGCGGCGTGACGCTCACGACTTGAGCGACAAAGCGCTGCGGATTTGTCTTCACCCAAACGATCGGTTGGTTGGAGGCGCTACGCACGACCGCTTCGCTCGGCAAAGCGATGCCCTTGATGCGGTCATTCAGTTGAGCCACTACAGTGACCGGCTGGCCCAGCGCGAGCTGAGATGTTCGCTGCGCGGCGCGCAATCGGAACACCAGCGGTAAGGCCCCGTCGCGCAACGCAAGGGCTCCGCCCACAAAATCGAGTTCGATGCCTGGAACATCGCGTAACGCAGCGCCACTTATTCGAGCCGCGAGCTGAGGATCTGCGGTCTGTGCCTCGACCAGAAGATGGGCTGGATCAACGACTTCGAAAAGGAGTTCCCGCCCTTCCACGATCTGACCGGTGAGCGCGTTAGCACTTGCAACGACGCCATCCACGGGAGCACGAAGCAGCTGTGCCTGCGATAGGCTTGCGCCAACCGCACGTTCGCGTTCGCGCAGACTTCGCGCTTCGGCAACCGCCGCGTCGATATCTTTGCGGGCAACCGACCCTTCGAGCTGCCGGAGACGTTCGGCGCGCGCTTCGGCGATTTCGCGCTGAGCGCGCAATTCAGAGAGTTGCGCTCTTTGATTGCCGAGGTCGAGCGCATTGGCTGTGGGATAGAGCATTGCCAAGACGTCGCCGCGCTTCACTTTGCTTCCCACCATGGCAATACCTTGCGGGCCGGCATCGATGCGCCCGGCAAAAGGCGCTTGCACGCGGCCGCCGGCGTTGGGATCGATGATCACCCGCCCATTGAGTTCAACGGGCAGAGCGTGTTCCCCCTCTACCCCAATCTGCGTGCGGATGTTCATGCGGCGTTGCGCGGCCTTGGGGAGACTGACGCTGCCGTCGGCGAGCCGCTGTACGGCGCCGCTTGCGTGCGTGTGTCCCGGGGTATCCAGGTGCTCGCCGTCGGGCCCGTGCGCTCCGGGCCCCGCAAAGGCGACCGGGATGAATGCAAACAACAAAAGGGAGAGCCACCGTTTCACGATATATCTCCCTGTGGCCGCTGCCTGCGTTTCGACAACAGCCAAAAAATGAAACCGACAAAAAGAACGATGCCCAAAGCAATGGCGAGCCAACGCACTGGCGACGCGTTATATTCGTGCGCATTCACGCCGACGCTCAATGTGCCACTCAGCAAATCCGCTTCATTGCCGCTCTGAATGGTGAACACCAGCGGGTGCTGGCCCGGCTCGCGCAGTTTGGCCAGCAACTTCTCGTCCGTGAAGGCGTAATCGGCATGGTCCGCATGGAATGTCCCCGCGGCTTTGATGCCGTCGATTTCGACTTCCACTTTTGCATGGATGACGGGCTCATTGGTCGCGAAGCGATCGATGAGTACCGACAATTCCTCCTCCCTCAAGGTAGCGACCAGTTCAAAGGTTTCCGATTGCGTCTCCATCATGGGCGACGCATTGGCATCCGTATGCGCGACTCCGGGCGCATTGAGGTGTTCGCCATCCGGGCCGTGAGCGCCCGGACCGGCAAGGAGTGGTTGCGCGAAACCGAGCGCTAAGACACTAAACAAGGCGCACAGCGAGCGTGCAAAGTTCATGGCAGGATTCCTCTGGCTTGATTGAGCCTTGCGCGAGTCAGGCCGCGTTCGGCATATGCGCGTTCACGCGCAAGACCGGCCGCGCCGGCCGCGCTACGCGCACGGAGTTGCTCGGCGAGACTGAGCTCGCCCATTTGAAAACTCTTATTCAGCAAATCGGCCCGTT
>DATEEW010000016.1:0-6511 GCA_035280965.1 Burkholderiales bacterium | reverse complement strand
TACGGCGCGGGTACGCGTATTCGCGATGGATAGGGTGATGCCGAATAAGAGCACACTGAAGACAATGCCCGTAACCAACACTTCCAACGCATTGTCGTCAAGGTCGTTCTCGGCGCGGAATTGCGAGGTCGTTTGATATTGAATCGTCCAGAGACGTCCCGCACGCTCGACGGTACGCGTGTCGCTTAGACTGTTCTTATTCGTCTGAGGGAAGGAAGGATGGCTGTCATACATGAAGTGTGCTTCGTTAACGCGGTCGCCGTCGTAAACACGAAAACGCAAAGACGGAGGGTTGTTCCCCCAAATGCCTTGCATCAGATCGCCCATGCGAAAGGGGCTATAGACGAAACCGGCAAGGCTGTTACGGCGATCGGCGACGGTAGCGATAGAAGCGAGGGACCGATAGTGGGGAAGATAGACCAGAAAGCCGGATTGCTTATCGTCGGCGGTCTCTTGCACCAACGTGACGACGCCTGACATGCTTGCTTTGCCCGTATCGCGCGCCCGCTCCATCGCGGCTCGCCGCGCCGGGTTGGAATACATGTCGAAACCGAGCGCGCGCTGATTGCGTGCGTTGCCGGGTTCGAGAAATAGGATCGGAAAGTATTGCGCGCGATCCCCGGAGGGGTAGACGTCGTAAGTCGGATTTTCGAGTTGGCGAACCGTGCGGACGTGTGATGCCAAATCCGCCCCATCGACGCGCACCGCGTAGCCGATTCCCTGGATGCCGGGGTGGCGCGATGTAATGGCCGACGTTTCCACATAGGTCTGCCACTCGCTGCGCTCTACTTCCCGACTTGCGAGCACGAAGGCCAATACGCCGCGTAGCGTGTTTTCGTAAATATTGAAACGATCGGTGATCGTCTGTTCGATGGCGGCGATATCCGCTTCGAAGTGCAGACGGGCGTTCGCGCGAATTTGCTGCACGTTCGCTTGCCATACCCAAATGGTGGTGGCCAAGGCGAGGCTGAGCACCAGCCAAGGCGGAAAAAAATGCTGGGCTTGCGTCAAGCCTTTCTGAATTAAGGGTCGCGTCATGTATCGCCCGCTGATGCGTGCTTATTCCCCCGTTTGACTTCGGTTCCCGCGCTCCCTTCCAGCGCGTGCAGGCAGTTGTGCAATCGCTATACCCATATCGAGCGGCCATGCTCGGTATGGCCGTAAAATGTCACGCTCTTGATTAGGCGGGCCGTCAGTCATGCTGCATCCTGGGAGTGAGCTTGACCTTTATTGCGAGCGATTGAGTGCAGGGCTGTGGGCCGAACCGCTCAATGCGCTGAGCAATCTCGCATTCTTCGTCGCAGCCTATTTGTTGTTGCGACAGGCCGATGCCGATCGCACGCGGCGATTCTTGGCGGTGCTGATCGCGCTCGTGGGCGTAGGGAGTCTGGCCTTCCATATGGCGGCGCAGGTGTGGGCGCATTGGCTCGATCTCCTTTTCATTGAACTGTTCATTTATAGCTACATCGCGCTTTATTTGCGCGCCGCCTTCGCTTTTTCGATACCGAAAGTCATAATTGCGCTTTTGGCCTTTGCCGTCTTCGAATGGAGAATAACCGGCCTTTTCGAACCGGGCACATGGAACGATTCCTATCGTTATCTGCCCGCGCTTCTGGCCTTGATCGCCATGGCATGCGGGGCGATAGGGCGAAAACGCGTGTCGTCGGCGCCGTTGATCGCAGCTGCCGCCGTTTTTGTCGTCGCGGTGATACTTCGCAGCTTGGATCTTGCTTTGTGTGCGAACTGGCCGTGGGGCACACATTTCATCTGGCATACGCTCAATGCCGCGGTACTCTATCTGGGCGTTATTGCAATGCGCGGTCGCCCTGGAGCGAATAAAAATGACATCGATTAAAAAGAACGTAGCGGTGCTGGCGACCTTGCAGGCGCTGTTGTTTACCAACAATTCGACGGCCATCGCGTTGAACGGGCTGGTGGGCTACGCGCTGGCGGCCAACAAGTCGCTCGCTACCGTGCCTGTCACGGGGTGGGTGATCGGGGCTGCCGCGAGCACCTATTTTGCGTCCTTGTTAATGCGACGCATCGGCAGGCGCGCGGGCTTCACGTTCGGCACCTTGGTGGGGATTGTGGGCGCCTCGATTTGCTGCCTGGCGATCTACAACGCCAACTTCTGGTTGTTCTGCTTCGGCACCACGATCTTTGGTGTCTATAACGCCTTCGGACAATATTATCGATTTGCCGCGGCCGACGCGGCACCGGCGGATTACAAAAGTCGCGCCATTTCGCTCGTACTTGCCGGCGGTCTAGTCGGCGGCATTATCGGACCCACCACCAGTCAATGGACTAAGGATATTTTTCCGGTGGCTTACCTGGGCGCTTATCTCGCATTGGTGGCTTTTTTATTCGTTGTGTTGGTCGTGTTGCGTTTCCTCGACATCCCTCCGCCGAGTACGGAAGAGCACAAAGAGCCGGCACGTCCCATGAGTCGCGTCATGGCGCAACCGGTATTCATCGTCGCGGTGCTAGCGGCGGCGATCGGCTATGGCGTGATGAACTTGCTGATGACCGCGACACCACTGGCAATGGATATATGCGGCCATCCTTATAGCGCCGCCGCAGGCGTCATTTCCTGGCATGTGATCGCGATGTTCGCGCCGTCATTTTTCACCGGATCGCTCATCAAGCGTTTCGGCGTGCTCAATATCATTGTGGTCGGCGCGTTGATCAATGTTGCGTGCATCGGTGTAGCCCTATCCGGGATCGCGGTGGCTTATTTCTACGTCTCGCTCATCTTGCTCGGATTGAGCTGGAACTTTCTTTATATCGGCGGCACGACGTTGTTGACCGAAGCTTATGCGCCTTCGGAGCGCGCCAAAGCGCAAGGCGTGAACGACTTGTTGGTGTTTCTCACCATGGCTGCTTCCTCTTTTTCATCGGGGTTGTTACTTGAAACGCAGGGCTGGGCGCTGTTGAATTGGTTGGCGCTGCCTTTCGTGCTCCTGGTGGGAATTGCGGCGATCTGGTTGGGCGCGCGCCGTCGCGAGGTCGCGCTCGCGTGAACCTCGATCCGCAAGCGCGTGCTTTTCTGGAACAGCTGGCCGCAGCCAACCCTCCCAGTTATCCGGCGATGGGCGTTCAAGCAGCACGCCAGCTCTATGCCGCGCGCGCCGATACCAATATGCCGACCGCGGAAGTGGCGGAGGTCTACGATACGAACGCCGAGGGGCGCGGCGGCCCCTTGCCGCTACGTGTTTATCGCGGCATCGGCACGGATTCGGAAGCGGCGCTGCCGGTCATGGTGTATTTTCATGGGGGTGGCTGGGTGGTCGGCGATATCGAAACGCACGATCCTATTTGCCGGGAGCTCGCGAATATCGCGCACTGTGCGGTGATTTCGGTCGCTTACAGACGCTCCCCCGAACATAAGTTTCCCGAGCCCGTAGAAGATGCGGTCGCCGCAACGCTGTGGGTGGCATCGAATGCGAAGGCTTTGCGTATCGACCCGACGCGCATTGCTGTAGGCGGCGATTCGGCTGGTGGAGCGCTGGCGACGGTAACGGCGATTATTTTGCGCGATCGCGGCGGCCCCCCTTTGGCGATGCAGGCTTTAATTTATCCGCCGGTGGATTTGTTATCCGACACGGACTCCCATAGGGACTATGCGGAGGGATATGGACTTACCCGCGATAGCGTACTGTGGTTCCGCAACCAATATCTGCGCGACGAGCGTGATGCATACGACTGGCGTGCGTCGCCTTTGCGGGCGCTGGATTTTCGCAATTTGCCGCCAGCCTATATTTTGACAGCCGGTTTCGATACGCTGCGCGACGAAGGCCTGCTCTATGCGGAAGCCTTGCATCGCGCGGGTGTGCCCACCACTTATGAATGCTTCGAAGGCATGATTCACGGGTTCATCAATATCGGGCGTTATATGTCGGCGGCGCATCACGCCGTCTATCGCATCGCGCAGGCCCTCAAAACCGTGTTTGATCCGCCACTTCAATGAGCACGATAGGCTGGGGCATCATCGGCTGCGGTCATGTATGCGAAATCAAAAGCGGTCCGGCACTGATGCGAGCGCGCAATTCCCGCATCGTCGCGGTCATGCGTCGCGACGCCGTCGCTGCGCGTGACTACGCACAGCGGTTCGGTGTGCCGGCGAGTTACGACCATGCGGAAGCACTGCTGGCCGATCCGAATGTCGATGCGGTGTATATCGCCGCGCCGCCTCGTTACCACCACCCCTATGTCTTGATGGCCGCCGCTGCGGGCAAACCCGTCCTGGTGGAAAAACCGATGGCGATGAACGCGAGCGAAGCGGAAGAAATGGTCGCCGCATGCGAAGCGGCTCATGTGCCTCTATTCGTCAATTATTTTCGGCGCGCGTTGCCCCGTTTCGTCGAGATCAAAAATCGCTTGGCCGATGGTGCCATCGGCGAGGTACGCACCGTGACGTTGGCGTTCTCGACGCCCGGTTTGACCAGTGAAGCCGGTTCGGACGGCTGGCGTTTGCGTCCCGATCGCGGGGGCAATCCTTTTTTCGATACAGCTTGCCATCACCTGGATCTGCTCGATTTCTTGCTGGGTCCCATTGCGGACGTGCGATGGCATTCCACCCGCCAGTCTTTGAATTCGCCGGCGAACGATTTGTATACGGCGAGCCTGCGATTCGAATCCGGCATTCAGGCGGCCGCCGATTGGTGTTATAGCGCAGGCATCACAACCGATTTGATGGAAATCGTGGGCAGCAACGGCGTGATCGCTTTCCCCGTGTTCGATCTCGAAGCGCCAATCTTGATCGAAAGCGAAAACGACGCCGAGCAACTTACCGTGGTTCCCGAACCGTTCGTCCATCTGCCCTTTATGCAATGCGTGGTCGATGCGCTGAATGACGAGGGCGAGTGTCCCAGCACCGGGCGTAGCGCACTGCGCACGGCGCGCATTGTCGATTACATTTTGCAGGGACGAACATGAGCGTTCGCGGCCTCAACCACTTTACGATCATGAGCACTGATCTTGAAGCAACGCGTCGTTTCTATTTGGAAGCGCTGCAAATGGAAGAGGGGCCCAGGCCCGCGATGGGATTTCCCGGCCTCTGGCTCTACGCTGCGAGTGAAGCGGTGCTACATATCATCGCTGTCGAAGAGGCGGCGGTGTCCCGCAACACCGTCATCGATCATGTCGCGTTTAGCGCGGTTGGTTTGCGAGAGACAGTGGAACGTTTCAAAGCCTTGGGCCTTAAGCATCGTTATAAAAAGACGATGGAAGGCGGCTGGCAGTTTTTTTGCCGCGACCCGGACGGCGCAACGATTGAATTGGATTTTTCCTCGACGGAGGAGGCGCCTGCGCCTTAACGTTGGCGCGCGCGCAGCCTTTCTGCGTGTCGAGCCGTTTGCGAGGCGGGGTCGTTACCCTGGGGGAGCCTATTCAGGCGGTGACGTTCTGCGCGATGTTCCCGCTCCTGCGCGCTGCGCTGAAGCGAATGTTCGTTATAAAGCGTCCGCCGTTCAGCTTCCGTTGCGGCCGATTGTTCGCGCAACTGCTGTCGCTGTCTCAAAGCGAAGTCCTCCGATTGTTGGTCGCGCTCCAGGATCGCGCGATCGACTGTCGCGTCGTGCTGTGCATAGGCGCCGCTTGCCAGCAGCAACGCCATTAAAAGTGAAAGAAAGCGCATTCCCATCGGACCATTGGTCACGCGGAAGGTTCGCTTCCTTCGTCCCTGCGGTATATCATCGCGCCCCACATAAATAGAAAGCCCTCCGGGGATTCTCAGGCATGGGGCTTAAAAAACTGTTGGGCGGACGTTCTAGCGTGGAAGTCAGCGAAGAAAAAGGCGTCCGCACGCTGCATCTAGGCGGCGATGCCATTCAAAGCGCCATGCGCCTTTCCGCGCCGGACAAACTGGAACTGGCCTACACCCGGGCGATGCTCGGCGCTTTGCTGTTTCAGCCGACGCCGCGCAATATGTTGATGATCGGGCTGGGCGGCGGTTCGATCGCCCGGTTCGTGCATGCGCGCATGCCGGAAACACACATGGTGACGGTCGAACTCAATGCGCAAGTCGTGGCCGCCGCGCGCAGCTTTTTCGGCGTACCTTTCGACGACAAGCGGTTCAAAGTGGAAATCGCAGACGGCGGCGTTTATGTGCGCTCCCGTCCGGCGTCGGCGGACGTGCTGCTGCTCGATGCGTTCGAAGACGGCCGGTCGGTCCGTAGTCTGGCCACCCAAAGTTTCTACGACGCCTGCTATGCGGCATTGCGGCCGGGTGGCGTGTTGAGCGTCAACTTCATCGAAGACGAGCCGCGTTTCCCCGCTTATTTGAAACGCATCGAGGCGGCGTTCGACGGCAAGGTCTTGCTCTTGCCTTCCGAAGATCGCGTCAACAACATCGTTCTTGCATTCAAGGACGGCCCTTTGCGCGTCGCGATCGATCCGTTGAAGCGGCAAGCACGCGCGCTCAAGCGGCGCCATGGATTGCCCTTCGATGTATTCCTGCGCGATTTGCTGGAATTCAATATGCGGAGTGCGAACTATCTGCGTCTTTCCTCGC
>DATEEW010000015.1:0-13181 GCA_035280965.1 Burkholderiales bacterium | reverse complement strand
GCAACTGGTCCACCATCACGTTGATGGTGTTTTTCAACTCCAGGATTTCGCCCTTCACATCCACGGTGATCTTCTTCGACAAGTCGCCCGTTGCCACGGCCGTCGTCACTTCCGCGATGTTCCGCACCTGTGCGGTCAAGTTACCCGCCATGAAGTTCACCGAGTCGGTCAAGTCCTTCCACGTGCCCGCTACGCCCTTCACTTGCGCCTGCCCACCCAACTTGCCTTCGGTACCCACCTCACGCGCCACACGCGTCACTTCGGCGGCAAACGAGGACAATTGATCCACCATCACGTTGATGGTGTCCTTGAGTTCGAGAATCTCCCCCTTCACGTCAACGGTAATTTTCTTGGAAAGGTCGCCACGCGCCACCGCAGTGGTCACCTCGGCAATGTTCCGAACCTGACCGGTCAGATTTGCGGCCATCACGTTCACCGAGTCGGTCAAATCTTTCCACGTACCGCCTACACCCTTCACCTGCGC
Organism: Burkholderiales bacterium; assembly: GCA_035280965.1. Lineage (GTDB taxonomy): Bacteria > Pseudomonadota > Gammaproteobacteria > Burkholderiales > SG8-39 > DATEEW01. The sequence goes on along the minus strand of DATEEW010000015.1, from coordinate 12,697 downwards.
CTGCCCGCCCAGTTTCCCTTCCGTGCCGACCTCGCGCGCCACCCGCGTCACTTCCGAGGCGAAGGAGTTCAACTGGTCCACCATCACGTTAATGGTGTTCTTCAGTTCCAGGATCTCACCCTTCACGTCAACGGTAATTTTCTTGGAGAGGTCACCGTTGGCCACGGCAGTTGTCACTTCGGCAATGTTCCGCACTTGACCGGTGAGGTTCGAGGCCATGGAGTTCACCGAGTCGGTCAAGTCTTTCCACGTGCCCGCAACGCCCGGCACGTTTGCCTGGCCACCAAGGCGCCCTTCCGTTCCCACCTCGCGCGCCACCCGCGTCACTTCCGATGCGAAGGAACGCAGTTGATCCACCATCACGTTGATGGTGTCTTTCAATTGGAGAATCTCGCCGCGCACGTCCACGGTAATCTTTTTGGACAAGTCACCGTTTGCCACGGCGGTCGTCACTTCGGCGATGTTCCGCACCTGCGCGGTCAAGTTGCCCGCCATGGAGTTCACCGAGTCGGTCAAATCCTTCCATGTGCCCGCAACGCCTTTCACTTTCGCTTGGCCGCCGAGTTTGCCTTCCGTTCCCACCTCACGCGCAACGCGGGTCACTTCGGATGCGAAAGAGGAAAGTTGTTCCACCATGGTGTTGGCGGTTTTGGCTGTACGCAGGAACTGGCCTTCCAAGGGTCGGCCATCCACTTCCAGCGCCATCGATTCGGACAGGTCGCCTTTAGCCACGGCGCCGATCACGCGCGCCATTTCGGTGGTGGGGCGTACCAGATCGTCGATCAGGCCATTGATCGATTCGACCATCGTGCCCCAACCACCGGCAACGCCGACCACGTTAGCGCGCTGCGAAAGCTTCCCTTCGCGGCCAACCACGCGGCTCACTCGGTCGAATTCCTGGGCAACACGATCGTTGGTATCGATGAGTTCGTTCAACACATCGGCGATCTTGCCGGGAACTCCCGTCAGATCAGAAGGCATGCGCGCGGACCAGTCGCCTTTGCGAAAGGCCAGCAGGGTATTGAGCAAATGACTTTCGAAACTCAAATCGGCCGTCGCGGCCAAAACGTCGCTAGACATGCAAAACCCTCCTGCCCCGAGTGGATGAGCCGGTGGTTGCTCGCGCAAACCCGGCTGCTTCGTTAAATGACGGTTTGTCGCATCTGCAATATCTATTCCGGCAGGCACAAGGCCGTTTCTGCAGGTAAAACGACCGGCAAATCTGCCCATTCGCAGCAAAAATCCAGGCAAAACTTACAACAGTTCAGTAAAACTTGCCTGCGCGAACCTAAGAAAAGGGCGGGGGAAGTGGGCTGGCGAAGGGTAAAAAGTTCGCTATAGGCCGCAAAAGAAAAAGGCCCGCACAAGCAGTGCAGGCCTTTTTCAGATTTTTGGCGCGCCCGAAGAGATTCGAACTCCTGACCCCTTGGTTCGTAGCCAAGTACTCTATCCAGCTGAGCTACGGGCGCAACGGGGGCGAATTCTAGCAGACCACCGTGGGCAAAACCAGTTTGACGTGCCCGCCGGTTGCGGGTGCTCAGGGGAATAAATTGCGTTCCCGCAGACGACGTGCCAGCAGGACAGCGCCTTGCTCGGTCAGATGCCCATAATCGAATTGCATTGGCATTCCAGCCTCGTCCCGCGTGAGACAACCGTTGGGTACACATAAAGCCTCATAGGTCGATACATAGCCGGCGCCGGCATCTCGCACCTTGGCGGCGAAAATCCGATCCAATTCCACCTGCTCGCCACGCCGCCCCAGAGCGACCTGCCGGGGATGTTCCGCCAGCATATCGCGCGCGAGCAGCAAAGGCAGTCGATCCTCGTATTCGGCGATGGGACCCATCACATAGACGCGGTCGGCATAGCGCTTCACGTACGCAATGGTGCTCAGTAAAGCAGGTAGATCTTCCGCGCGCCAACGCGCCGAAATCAGGACTGCGTCCAGCCGGCGCTTCGGCACGAATTCGCTATAGATGTATTCCATCAGCTTTTTACATCGTGGTTCTCCCTGGGCATGCAGCACGGGTTTGCACCCGGAAGAGGTCGCCTGCAGGATATTTCGATCGCGATACACAGCTTTCAAGCCGGGCCACAAATGCGCCCCATGGCTATCGCCGACCAGCAGATAATTTTTTTGGGTCACTTCGGTTGCCAAACACGCCTGCTGATCGAAGTACGAAAAATCCGGGTGGTCGGATGTTAGGAAACAGCGACCCTTGCGTGTCGCCTCGCCGGAGTCATAAGCCGAATAGGCAGCCACCTCCGCCACCGGTGTGGGGAAACGCCAAGTCGCGCCGTCGGCCCATAGCAGACTCCCACCCACGATGACGAAAATGGCCATAGCGGCAGTTGCGTGCGCAAAAATTTGCGCACGAGGCAAATGCAGTCCACCCCGTCTGAAAGGCTGTTCGACGTAGCGCCAGCTGAGAATCGCCAGCGCGAAGCATGCGCCGAACAAGCCCAGTACTTCGACGGCGTCGATTTGGATATCGTAAAAACGATAAAAAACGACCAGCGGCCAATGCCACAAATAGAGCGAATAGGAAATCAAACCGATAAACACCAGCGGGCGCGTGGCGAGCACACGCGTCATGAGGCTGCCCCGCTCGCATGCGCCGGCGTGAATGAGCAAAGCGGCGCCCAGTACCGGCAATAAAGCAGCAGGTCCCGGAAACAGAGTACGGCTATCGAAGAGAAAAACGGCGGCGAGGATCATGCATATTCCCATGATCCCCAATAGGTTCGCCCAACGCGGCGTCGGCGCTTTGAACGCGCGCGCGGCGAGCAGCGCTCCGGCGAGTAGTTCCCAAGCGCGCGACTGGACGAGATAAAAAGCGGCGTCCCGATCCGTACGCAGCAGCCAGCATGCGCAAAGGAAGGACAGCGCCCCCAAAACGACAATCGGCAGCACCGGCCTTCCCGGCCGCAATTTCTGCAACAGCATGAGAATGAGTGGAAAGAAAATATAGAACTGTTCTTCCACTGCGAGCGACCAGGTATGCAGCAAGGGCTGCGTTTCTGCAGCGGCCGCGAAGTAGCCGCCGCTCAAATGGAAAAACAGATTCGAGACGAAGAAGGTGACGGCGATCAGGCTCTTGCCGTAATCCTTCAGTTCGCTCGGAAAGAGAAAAATCCACGCACAGACGCTCGAAACTGCGAGCACGACGAAGAGCGCGGGGAAAATGCGTCGAATGCGCCGCACATAAAACTGCGCAATGGAATAACGTCCGGCCTCGAGTTCATCGAGGATGATCTTGCCGATGAGATATCCCGAAATGACAAAGAAAATATCGACGCCGACATAACCGCCGCTGAATGGCGGCACGTCGAAATGAAACAGCAGGACGGGCAACACGGCGACGGCGCGCAGACCGTCGACGTCCGGGCGATAACGAATCGAATGAGTGGAAGACATGTGCGCGAGAAAGTGGGAGCCGCGCACTTAGGGGCACAAAGCGTGCCCTCTTCTTAGGGGCCCGTGCGCCTGTCGTTCTCCGGGGACAATTTGGTAGACATATCCCGTTTCGTGCGCAATTTCAACGCGCGCCACAACATTGCCAAGCCGACCCAAAGGCACAACAGAAACACCGGAATGGCAATGACGCGTGGCCAGAACAGTGCAATCAGGCCGAGCATGCACATGACCGCGGCGATAGTCGCCAGACTGGCCGCCTCCGCCGGCTCTAGTACGCGCTTCTTGCCTAGGGCGGCGCTGAACGCACTCCCCATGGTGAGTGCTCCCGCCGCGGCGCGCGTGGCGCTTCCGCTAAAAGCACGCTTGCCGTGGCGATGCTGGGATGCGGTCATACGTTTATGGCGCCCCAGCACGATTTCAGTGGCATTGCTCAAATCCTTTTCGAACATGGCTTCCATTTCGGTCGCGGTATCGAGATCTTCGATCGCTACATCCAGTTCGTAATTGCTGACCCAACTCGCAATGTTTAGATTGGTGGACCCCACGCGTGCCCACCGGCCGTCCGCGACTGCGGTCTTCGCATGCAGCATGCTCCCATTCCATTCGAATACCCGTACGCCAGCTTCCAATAAGGGACGATAGCCAGTACGCGACAGGCGGCTGATCACAGGCAAATCGCTGGCACCGGGAACCAACAGCCGCACATCGACCCCATCGTGCGCAGCGGCGCACAAGGCACGCACATAAGGCGTGACGCCGACGAAATAGGCGTCCGTTAACCACAAGCGTTCGCGCGCGATGGCGCAAATGAGTTGATCCACTCGGAACATGCCGGCGTTGGTCGGCATCCCCGCGACGACGCGTAACGCAACCTCCCCTGCAGGAGACGGCTGGGCGGGCGTAAAAGCCTCCTCGCCCAAAGGGCTCCCTGTCCCGGCCCAGGTCTGAGCGAAAGCGGATTCCAGGGCCAGAACCGCCGGGCCCCGTATCTCCACCCCCGTATCGCGCCAAGGCTCGATGCCCCGACCCGGATCGCCGTTCCATTGCGATCCGATACAAAGACCACTGACGTAACCGAGACAGCCATCAACGGCCAGCATTTTGCGGTGATCGCGTGTGATCCAGCCAAAAGGTTCGTCCAGACGCGGCACATTGAAAGCGCGCACCTCGGCGCCCGCGTGCCGCAGTCGTTCCCACATCCGACGACCGCGAAAGGAACCAAGCCAATCGTAGATCACGCGCACTTGCACCCCGGCCAGCGCACGCTCGGTAAGCGCATCCAAAAACTGATGCCCTACCTCATCGTCGGCCACGATGTAACACTCCAACATGATGCTGCGAGTCGCGCTCCGGATCGCCGCCAGCCACGCGGGATAATTTTCCCCCGCGTCGCGGAGCAGACGCACTGCATTGCCGCCGACCAGCGGCGCATCGCTCGCTCGAGCAAAAGCACGCTCGGCCACTTCTGCCAGCACACTGTGCTCATGACGCAATCGCGCTCGCAAGGAATCTGATTCGTAAGGATGCATAGACCCTAAGGAAACGCTGATTAAGTTATTCCGCAACTCAGAGTTTCCCTGAATTTGCGGGGATTTAAAGGGGTGGCAACCCCTTATCAGACATTCCCTAAGAGTAACCAATTGCGCTGAGTTGCGAAATTGAGGCCCATAATGTCGCCCGTCCGACGGCTAGGAGCAAATAGCGTGAACACAGTTGGATCAGGCCGCAGCGGGGCGATCCGCGCACAACTGGTGCGTTTCCGCGATGACCCTTTTCAGGCCGGCTCGTCCGCGCTCGTCCACGAGCCGGACGGGCTGTTGGTTTTTCGCGATGGGCGTATCACAGCCTGCGGTCCGGCCGCGGCGTTGTTGCGCGAACTTACGCCCGATTTGCAACTGCACACATACTCCGACTGCATCGCCATGCCGGGCTTCATCGATGCGCATACGCATTATGTTCAAGCTCAGATCGTTGCCGCTTCTGGCGGCCCGTTGCTTGACTGGTTGGAACGACGCACGTATGTCGCCGAACAGGATTTCGCCGACCCCTTGCATGCGAAAATCGTAGCCGCCCGCTTCTGCGATGAATTGATTCGCAATGGCACAACCACCGCCGCGGTGCTGTGCGCGGTCTATCCACAGTCGGTGGACGCGCTGTTTGAAGCGGCGACGCAACGCGATATGCGTGTCATCGCGGGCAAAGTGCTGATGGATCGCAATGCCCCGTCCGCGCTGCTTGATACAGCGCAAAGCAGTTACGACGAATCTGAAACACTCATCAAGCGTTGGCATGGCAAAGGACGCAATCTCTACGCCATCACACCGCGCTATGCCGGCTCCAGCACACCCGCGCAACTCGAAGCAGCCAGCGTTTTATGGGGGCAGTATTCGCAGGTCTATATGCACTCGCATCTGGCAGAGAACAAACAAGAAGTGGCCTGGATACGCGAACTCTTTCCCGATTGCAATGATTATGTGGACGTGTATGACCGCCACGGCTTATTGGGACCGCGCGCACTCTTCGCTCACGGCATCTATCTGAGCGAAGCCGAACGCGATCGGCTGGCGGATACCCAAACGACGCTCGTGCATTGCCCTTCCGCCAATCTTTTTCTCGGCAGCGGATTGTTCCCTCTGCACGACAACAAGCGGCGCAAAACACCGCTTGCAGTCGCGCTGGGCACCGATATCGGCGCGGGCACCAGTTTTTCCATGCTCAAAACAATGGCTGATGCTTACAAAGTTTCGCGTCTGCTGGGTCATGCACTGAGTGCCGCAGAAGCCTTTTATCTGGCAACTTTGGGGACGGCGCGCGCACTCCAACTCGACGACCGTATCGGCTCCTTTGCGCCAGGGTATGAGGCCGATATCGTGATACTCGATCCCCGCGCGACACCTGCCTTGCGCCTGCGCGCAGATCGCTGTGCGGATGTCGAGGACCTCCTGTTCTCGCTTCTCATCCAGGGTGACGACCGAGCAATACGGGCGTCTTATTTGCACGGTCGGCGAGCCCACGTGCTGAATGAGCAATAATTTCGTTTAGGGAATGAGAAAACTCAGGCTATGGTCGAAAATAGGCGATCCAGGCCCACAATCCCTTAGACCAACGGCATAATTGGAAATCGTCAGGCGCTCGCATATCCATAACAACAATGCGCCATGCCGGCCTGAGGGCCGGATCGCAGAACAGGGACTGCACAAATGGTCTTTCCTCAGCAAGACGGCGGACGCGTCATGAACGCCGTCAAGCGCGCATGTTGAGCGCAGCATTGCTCGGCTTCAAACGAACCCTCCGCGTGGAGTGGATCGTCGTTGTCGCTATTGTCATCGCGTCGGCATTGGGCTATGTCGCCGCCACCGGCAGACCCATATACGTCGCCTTACTTGGCGGCGCCGCCTGTCTTTTGCTGCTTATCGTGCTTCCCTCCTGGATGTTCTGGGTGGCGACCTTCTCTTCGCTGGTAGTTGCCGGCACGCTTAAATATTTCTTCCCCACGCTCGATCGTATCTGGTGGCTCGCCTACGGCGTGTCTGCACTGCTCTATCTGCCGGTCGCGCTCGAATGGCTCTCCACGCGCAAGCACGAAGGCGGGATCCGTCATATGGGTCTGATGAGCTGCATGCTCCTATTGTTTCTATGCAATATGCTGCTCGGTAGCGCGATGGCTTTGTCGCCGCCAGAGCAGTTAGCCGTCGCCACAAAAAGCTTGATCATGTATGGCGGCGTATGGGCCTACCTCGCGCATGTGCGCCTGGAACCTGAAGCAATCCAAAATTGGTTGAAAGCGCTCTTGGGCATCGGGTTGATTCAATGCGTGCCGGCGCTATCTCAATATTTTTTTGTAAGCGCGGGGCAGAGAGGCCGCGGGGTCTCTGCGGCCGATAGTGTGGTGGGAACTTTCGGCGGAAGCATGGATTCGGGCGGTCTCAGCGCAGTCCTTGCGTTTTTCCTGGTTTCAAGCCTGGTCTGCGTCGTTGCAATGCGGTCCGAAGGCGTGTTCAGTCGACGTCGTTTCATCACGCTCGCTTGCCTGCTCGGTTTGCCGCTGCTGTTTATGGAAGTCAAAATTATCTTCTTCTACCTTCCGCTCGCGATGGCCGTCCTCTTCCGCCATCAAATCCGGAAGCGGCCGCATGTTTTCGTTCTATGGTGCACGCTGGGACTGCTGATGCTTTTCGGACTACTGCTTTCCTACCAGGCACTGCATTGGTCGGCACGCGGCGGCAACATGACCAGGAACATCGCCAATTCCTTTGCGTATAGCTTCGATGAACATTCGGGTGACCAAGCGGCGGAAACTGGCATCATGACGCGTCGAGAGACGCTCGAATTCTGGGCAAAGCGCCACGACTGGAGCAGCATGCACGAGGTGCTGGTCGGTCACGGCCTCGGCGCGTCGCGCACTGTGGGCATGGCGCAGGGCGAGGTGGCGCTACGTTATCAGCCGCTCTTCGTCGATCGCACGGGACTCACGCAATTTCTGTGGGACTTTGGTCTGATCGGCGTTTTCGCCACCTGCGGCATATTGCTAGCCTTTTATCGCGACTGCGGCCGTTACGCGAAAGCCTCTGGCTTGTTGCCGTGGCAACGCGCCATGGCGCGCAGCTTACAAGCGATTGCGCCACTGTTTTTTTTATCGCTGCTCTATCGTAACGATATCCCTTACGCGGCACCAATGATGTTTTTGCTCATGTCGGCCTTGGGTCTGAGCGCTTGGCTGGGCAAACAAGTACGCATAGTGGAAAACCATCGCAGCAGCAGTAGCCGTAGCAGCAGCAATGTTTCGCATAAAAGAACGAAGGTTTATGAGCGACTCACATAGCGGCACCGAAGCGCAGATCGCACCTCCCGTCGTAAGCGCGGCGGGTAAGCGTCATTACGGCGCCAAGCGCGTACGCCGCAGCGTAAAACACTACCTTTACGGACGGGGTATCACCGCCGTCGCGAGCTTCGCCGTCGCGTTGCTGCTCGTACGCGAGTTAAGCATCGCAGATTACGCCGCCTATACCGCAATCTCCGGCCTTCTCATCGGCTTGATGATCTTCTCCAATGGCGGCCTCGAACGCGTCATTCCGCGTTACTTTCCCGAATTGAGGTTGGCCGGAGCGGAAAAAGAACTCTGGGGCCTATGCTGGACGCTATTCGGCGTGCGATTCCTCCTGCTGATTGTGATTCTTACGCCGGTCGCGCTCGCCTACGAATGGCTTAGTCAAAATTTCGGCCTGCCAAACGATCGCGCATTGATGTGGACCTTGTGTGCCTATGTGCTCGCCTTCGGTATGCAACAGCATCTCGATCACTGCTTGCAAGCTTTGATGGCCCAGCGCACCGCGACACAAGCAAACGCCATCGATTGGTTCGGCAAACTCTTCGCGCTGGGCGGCTGGTATTTGTATTTCGGCGGTTTGCCGCTCACTGCATGTATCGCCATTCAGGCGGCCACTGCAGTGATGGCATCGCTTTTCAGTTTGATCCGTTTGATCGGTCATCTGCGAGAAAACCCCGACACAGGCGCTCGCGTCCTCGATCCCCGACGCGTGTTCCGCATGGCGGCGTACAGTTATTTATTGCCGATGGCAGGCTTTCATGCCGCACCATCTGCCGGAAAATTACTCAGCGCCTATTTATTGCCCGGCGCTGCCACAGCCATGGTCGGCTTCGCGCAATCTTTTACGCAGTTCATGAAACGCAACCTGCCGGCCAAATTGATGCTGGGCGTGATCGAGCCCACGATCATGGCGCGCTATGCGGAAACACGCGACTTCAGTCAGACGGTGCGATTCGTCGGTATCGTTCTCAAGCTCAATCTCTTCGTGTTAATGCCGGTAGGTGCATGGGTCGCACTGAACGGCAAGCCCGTGATTGAACTATTTACAGGTGGAAAATACGGCGACGCCGCCTGGCTTGTGGGCTGCTTCATGCTGATTCTGGTCATGGAAAGCCATCGGCTCATCTTGCACTTGATTACGAATGCGGTAGACGAAACACCCTTGCTCTTGCACAGCAATTTGATGTCGATGGTATTCCTGCCGCTCACCATTGTCGGCGCCTTGACCCTCGGCCTACCGGGACTCATTGCCTGCCTGTTGGCGATTTCCTTCTCGCGCAATTATTTTGTGGTGCGTGGTTTGAGGGTGAAAGGCTATTACTATGCGCCGGACTGGCGAGGCATCGCGCGCATCTCGATTCTCGCCGCGCTGTCATCGCTTGCAGCTTATGTGTTCTTGCATTACAGCGGCACCGGTGTCCCATATGTAATCGGATCGTTACTCCTTTCCGCCCTGCTCTACCTTGCGCTTTGCCTGCGCTTTAAACCCTTCTCCCAAATCGAACGCGACACAGTCAATGGCTTCCTCGGCAAACGTTATTTCTTCCTCTAATTCACTGAGGACCGCACGCATCGCGCTCGCGCTCGGGTTCTTGTGCGCGCCGCTGTGTATGCATGCGCAAGACTTCAATCAGTGGCTGCCGGTGCGCGACGTCGATTTGCGCATCGTTCCGGGTAGCGCGCTCGATTTTTCCGCCCTGGTTGATTCACCTGCATCGCTTCAACAGCGTATAGGGCTGAATAGCGATGGACGCCTTGCGCAAGCGAGCGGCAAAGGCGAACGACAACGTTTTTTGTGCGCCCCCCTCGTCTACTCCGGCCCGCATGGCGGCTTTCCGTCGAAAGTGGAAAGCGACGAATTGGCGAAACAATTGCGACTACACGGCTACGGCCTCGCACGCCTGCACCTGGTGGACGCGGCGCTGATGAAGGGGCGCAAAAAAGATTTCGATTACGACCCTGAGGAGCTTGATCGCTTTCACTATCTGCTCGCGGCCCTGAAAAAGCAGGGCATCCGCTGGATGATTGACGCGGCCACCTCGTGGAACGGCGCTTACGGTGATGTGGGTAGCCGATTTAATCGCGGCGAGCATCGCCTCAAACTCAGCGTCCATTACGACGAGGAATCTCAGGCCCATTGGAAAAAAATGGTCGCCACGATCCTCAACGTGAAAAATCCTTATACGAACACAGTCATCCTGGATGATCCGGCACTCGCCGTATTGACGTTGTTCAACGAACTGGGCGTGAATTACGGTGCCAAAAAAAACTATCCACCGGAGCTGAAAGCACGCTTCAAGGCTTGGAAGCAAGCACAAGGCATTCGCGCCGACCGCGATGGCGAGGGTCGTGATGACGACGATGGTCCCCAACGTCTGGAAATTTCCTCACGCGCGGCACTTATGCAGCGCTTCCTTACCGAAACGGAGCAAGCAACCGCAAAGTGGATGAGCGACTACGTGCGCGGCCTGGGCTACAAAGGTCTTATTACGGCGTACAACAACGGCAAAAGCATTCAATCCGCAGCCGCGCGCGGCGCGATGGATGTCGTGTCGCTACATGGCTATCACGATATTCCGGAGGAACATGCGCGTCCCGGAAGCGAGCAGGAAGCGGATAGCGCAATCGGGGTCGAGTTGGCGTATGTGCAATATTTCGGCATTCATCGTTATCTGGACCGCGGCTTTATCGTCGACGAGTACAACCACGCTTATTGGAATCCCTGGCGTCGTGAAGCGGGGATCACCCTGCCCGCTTACGCCGCGCTACAGGACTGGGACGCCATTTGCCGTTATTCCAATCCGGTGCAATTGCGCTATAGCAAGGACAGCAATCGGCGAGCGCGTTCTTTGACTCCTTTCGGCGTCGGCCTCGATCCGATCGCGCGCGCCGGAGAAACCCTGGCCGCGTTGCTCTACGCGCGCGGCGATGTATCCACAGCGCGACAGCGCGTCCCCATTGTCGGCTCGTCCGAATTTTTTAATGGGCCGGCAAGCGCAGTCAACGCCATGCCGGTTTCGATCAGCCGACTGAGCTTGGTTACCGGCACGGGCTTGGTCAACGAAAGCCGCTCGCAAGCGGCAATTCGAGCAGATGCAGCCGATTCTCAGACTAAAACGCGTTGGTATGCAGGCGCCTTGAGCAGAAACGAAGAAGGCTGGCGCAAGAATTTACGCCAGTTGCGCACTAGCGGATTGCTGCCCGAGGAGAACCGCAGCACACCAGATGGGCAGGTTTTCGAAAGCGACACCGGCGAGCTTCTATTGGAAACGCGGGCAAAAACGATGCGTGTCGCCACCGCGCGCACAGAGGCATTTGTCTTTGCAGACAAGCTACCTGCGGCAGCGACGCACTTGAAAATCGAAAAGGCTGACGTCCCCGCGATGGTGTCTGTGTCGACGATCGACGGCAAAGCACTCAAAGAAAGCCGCCGCATGCTATTGATCATCGCCACCGACGCAGTCAATACCGGCGATCGCTTTTCGCAGGACCGCAAGCGGCTCGAAGCCTTGGGGCGCTTGCCTGCGATCATTCAACCGATCAAGCTCACACTCCTGCTGCGCGGATTGAACGCGAACGAATTCACCCTGCATGCTTTGAATCTCGCCGGCGAGCGCGTCGAATCGCTCGCCACGACTTCGAATCCCGATGGACTGAATTTCACCATCGACACTGCCGCACTTAGGAATGGCCCCACCACTTTTTTTGAATTGGTAGCGAGGTAAAGCTTGAAACTGCTGTTGCACATCGGCCATACCAAAACCGGGACTACCTCGATTCAGGGATTCTGCGCACGCCACCGCCACACATTGCTCCAGCGAGGCATCCTTTATCCATGGACGGTACATGGGCGCGACCATCACACGCTTTTACCCGCTGGTTTCGTTCGAGACGGGACTGTTGAGCCCTCTCCCCACGGCGTATTCTTCGACGACTACGATGCGTTCAAACGTAGCTACGCTCAGTTTTGGCTTGAACTGAAAAAAGACATTGCCCGCTTTAAGCCGAAAATATTGATTTTGTCGGCGGAGCAACTATTCAAAAATTTCGCGCCGCTTTCTCACCGTGATTTCCGCAACCTGCTAAGCGAACTGACCGAGGATGTAGAGGTAATCGCCTATTTGCGGCACCCCGTCGACGATTTGCAATCGCGAATCGCCCAACGTGTGAAGCGTGGCCGGCTCATTCCGAATTTGCATCGCCCCGTCCGGCAGGTGCTTGAATATTACGAATCGCTCTACCCGGGTCATATCCATCCAAATCTTTTCCTAACCGAGGCAATGCATGGAGGAGACGTGGTGGACGACTTCGTTCACAAGTTCCTACCGCAAGCGACCGATCTGCTTTCGACCCCGCGGAATAGGAGAAATGAAAGCCTGCCGGCCGCCCTCTTATTTCTGTTGGAAAAGATCCGTACTCAATCCCAGCCAAACCAGGTGGACCGCGCCTCG
>DATEEW010000014.1:0-5495 GCA_035280965.1 Burkholderiales bacterium | reverse complement strand
TACACCTCGTCGGCGTAAATGATGAGGTGATGCTCGCGGGCGATTTTGACCAGCTCTTTGAGCATGTCGTCCGGATACACCGCGCCGGTGGGGTTGTTCGGATTGATGACAACGAGCGCGCGCGTTTTTCCCGTGATCTTGGACTTGAGGTCTTTCAGGTCGGGCAACCAGCCTGCGCCTTCGTCGCACAAATAGTGACGCGGCGTACCGCCGGCGAGGCTGACCGCGGCCGTCCATAGCGGGTAATCGGGTGCAGGCAGCAACACTTCGTCGCCGTTGTCGAGCAAGCCCTGCATCGACATGACGATCAGTTCGGACACGCCGTTGCCGATGATGATGTCGTCGAGCTGCACGCCGGGAAGTTTTTTCTCCTGGCTGTAATGCATGATCGCCTTGCGGGCGGCGAACAAACCCTTGGAGTCCGTGTAACCCGAAGCTTGCGGCAGATTGACGATCACGTCGTGGCGCACTTCGTCCGGCGCATCGAAACCGAAAGGCGCCAGGTTGCCGATGTTCAGCTTGATGATGCGATGGCCTTCCTCCTCCATCTGCTTGGCGCGAGCCATGACAGGGCCGCGAATGTCATAGAGGACGTTGGCGAGTTTGGCGGATTTGCGGACGGGTTTAGACATGCGTGGGGGCGGCCTGCACGCTGCCTTGGACGGCGGCGCGGATAAAAGGAAGCAATGGTATCGTCCCCGCCCCTTTTCCGCCAATTTACGGGGGCTGGCTGACGCGCTGAAACGGGCGTTTTACCTGTGGGAGGACGTATAATCGCGGCTCGAAAAAGAGCCTGCCTTTGAAACTCCACATCGCCCAGACCGCTGCCAATCTCGTCACCAGCTATGGCGAAGGCTACGTCACCGTCCTGCAGAACCGCTACGAAAAGAGCTTGATCGTGCTGCCGGACGAGGTGATCGCCGACTGGCCGCCGGAGAACTTCGAGGCGCTGAAACCGGAGCATTTGGCCGTTTTGGTGGCCCGCAATCCCGAAATTGTCCTTTTGGGCACCGGTAACAAGCTGCGTTTCCCCCGGCCGGAAGTGATGCGGCCGCTGATCGAAACCGGCCGCGGCTACGAAGTGATGGATCTGCCCGCCGCCTGCCGCACCTACAACATTCTGGTGGCCGAAGGCCGCCGCGTGGCCGCCGCGCTGATTATGGATTGAGCGCCGTGCACGGCGCGTCAACCCAGTTCCAGCCCCGGTATTTTTTATCAACACCGTTGCAGTCATCCTCGACCGCAACGCTTCCTTTCGGTGCAACCTGCGATCACACGTTATTGATGCGATCGATAAACACGCACCATTCTGCATAGCATCCTCTCGATAAAACGTTTTAGACGCGAACAACGCCGTCGCTGCAGCCGAATTGCGGTACACGCATTGTTCATGTGCTCGGGTATAGCGAATGCATCCGGTGTCGATGCCGCATGCCGCGCGGTATTTCTCGTCCGCTTGGAGATGCCATGAAAACGCTGATGCTTCGTTTTGTCTTCGCTTGTATTGCAGGCTTCGCTTCACTCGGCACCGCGAACGCGGCCCCAATGTGGACGATCGAGGACTTGGGCACTCTAGCGCCCATCGACATCAACAATCATGGCGACATCCTCGGCAATTATTCAGCTGGACGACCTTTCGTTCGACACAACGGTGTATTCACCAATCTGAATCCAGTGAGCGGCAACACCCAGGCCCGCGCCTTCGCGATCAACGACGCACGCCAAGTAGCGGGTGACAGCCAGGGCACAGCAGTAGTATGGAATGGCGTTAACCCCACCGCCATCGGAAATGGCCTTGCGCTTGCGATCAATAACAAGGGCGTGGTTACCGGCCAGGTTTACGACCCAATTTTTTTTGGCGAGCAAGCATTTTTCGTTTACAAGGACGGCGTGTTGACGGTGCCACGTAACACACCCTGCAGCCGAAGTTGCCAGGCGACGGGCATCGAGATCAATGACGGGGGCAAAGTCGTCACCCGGCATCCGGGGGTGGCCGGAAGTACCTACGGCTATCTCTACGATATAGCTACCGGCGAGTTCACTACTGAAGATTCTGTGTGGTATGGAGAGGGCTTGTACGGCGACATCGTGAAGGCGATCGATGAAAAAGGGACGATGATCGGACAACGCACGATTACCGTGGTCCATAACGAGAACGACCCAAACATTTTAGCTAGAAAGCCCTACAACTACAGCACGAATCAAGTTTTAGATCTGCCCGATCCCGGAGAGGACAGGTTCGCCGAAGGCGCCGCGTTAGATATCAACGAGAATGGGCAGATCGTTGGTCTTGAATTCTTGCCCAACTTTTCGGAGGGGGCTTTGCTTTGGAATGCCGACGGAACTTTTGTTGAGCTGAGCGATTTGACGGAGGTGCAAGCAGCCGGCTGGACACAGCTCAACACCGCAGTTGGGATCAACGACCGTGGAATAATCATTGGAACGGGACGGATCAACGGCGAAACGCACGGTTATGTTCTAACGCCGGTTCCCGAACCTTCCACCTACGCATTCATGCTGTTTGGGCTTGCCTCCGCTGCATTCGCGATCAAAAAACGGCGCGGCTAAACAATCGATTAGGCCTTACCGGACGCTCCGTCGGCCTGATCGCCGCCCTCCACATCGGCGTTTTTCTCTCTGCGCTATCGAGCGGTGCTCCTAGCCGTGCAAACCCCGCATTCTGCGGAACAAGCGGTAATTCGTACGCCTCGAACGCTCGCTCGAGGTGCACGGTCCTCAGCCCCTAGCGTATCATCCGCCCCCTAGGCGCCCGGGGGGGCCTTCCCATAACATGAATCCGCTCAGTTTCAGTCTTATCCTGCTTGGCGTCGGTTTGAACGCCGCTGCCCAATTGCTGCTCAAGGCGGGCACCAACGCGGTCGGCCATTTCGAATTCAGCATGGCCAACGTTTGGCCCACGGGTCTGCGGTTGGCAACCGAACCGCACATCGTCGGCGGCTTGACGTGCTATGTCATCAGCGTCGTGGTGTGGATCTTGGCGCTCTCGCGCGTTGAAGTCAGCATCGCCTATCCGATGCTTTCCATCGGTTACGTCGTCAATGCGATTGCGGCCTGGTATTTGTTCGGTGAAGCGGTCACGCCCATGCGCATGGCCGGCATCGGCATCATTGTGCTCGGCGTGTATATCGTTGCTAGAAGTTGATTATGAACTGGCTGACGAAGATCGCGAGTGCGCGCAGCTGTACGAGCGAGGACAAAGGCAACCGGAGTCTACGGCGCCACAACCGCGATATCGCAAACCGTGAAACGTTCTAAGAACACAGTCTATTAACACGACGTATTAATACAGCGCAACCAATGGAATTTTTGCCCTTCACCCGCCCCAGCATCGACGAAGAAACCATCGCCGGCGTCGCGGAAGTTTTGCGTTCGGGTTGGATTACCTCCGGTCCGCAAGTCAAAGAATTCGAAGCGCAGTTGTCCGCGCTTTGGGGCGACCGGCCAGTCATTTCCTTGAACTCGGGCACCGCCGCGCTGGAACTGGCGCTACGCTTGGCTGATATCGGCGCAGGCCATGAAGTCATCACCACGCCCCTGTCTTGGGTAGCCACCAGCAATGTAATTCTGAGTGTGGGCGCGCGACCGGTTTTTGTAGACATCGACCCCGTCACGCGCAACATTGATTTGAACCTCGTCGAAAAATTGATCACGCAAAAGACCCGCGCGCTGATGCCGGTTTATCTGGCGGGGCTACCGGTGGATGTCAGTCGTCTGTATGAGATTGCGAATCGATGCGGCTTGCGCGTCATCGAAGACGCAGCACAGGCGATGGGCGCGAATTGGGCCGGCCGTCAGATCGGCGCGGTCGGCGATATGGCGGCATTCAGTTTTCATCC
This sequence comes from Burkholderiales bacterium, assembly GCA_035280965.1. Lineage (GTDB taxonomy): Bacteria > Pseudomonadota > Gammaproteobacteria > Burkholderiales > SG8-39 > DATEEW01. The sequence continues at coordinate 1,638 of DATEEW010000014.1, read as the reverse complement.
GAACAAGAACCTCACCACCACCGAAGGCGGCGCGCTGGTTGTCGCCGACGAAGCGACGGCTCGACGGGCACGCTTGATGCGGCTTCAGGGTGTGGAACGCTCCGGCGAAGATGGCATGGACGTGGAAGAATTGGGCTACAAGTGGAACTTGACGGATATCGCAGCGCGCATCGGTCTGGGACAGTTGAAGCATCTGGACGAATTCACCGCAAAGCGTCGGGCGTTGGCGAAGCGTTATTTCGAGCGTTTCGATACCAGCCTGGGCTGCGAATTGCCGCCGACGGATTTTGAACATTCGAACTGGCATATGTTCCAAGTGGTGCTGCCCGCCGACATGCCTCGGCCCGCCTTTATCGCGCAAATGCGCGAACGCGGCATCGGCATCGGCGTGCACTACCCCGCCATTCACTTGTTCAAACTGTATCGCAGTCTAGGATGGAAGGAAGGCGATTGTCCGCATGCCGAACGCATCGGGCGCGGAATTGTTAGTCTGCCGCTGTTCCCCGCCATGAGCGATGCGGATGTGGATCGCGTGTGTGCCGCCGTTGCGGCCGTTTTGAAGAGCAAGTCATGACTCAACCCATTCTTTCTGTCGTCATTCCGATTTATAACGAAGAGGCCGGCCTGCCCGCGCTTTTTGCGCGACTGTATCCGACGCTCGATGCGCTCGATTTGCGCTACGAAATCATTTTCGTGAACGACGGCAGTCGCGATCGCTCGGCTGCAGTGCTGCGTCAGCAGTTCGAAAAACGGCGCGATGTCACACGTGTCGTGTTGTTCAACGGCAATTACGGACAGCACATGGCCATCATGGCCGGCTTTAAACATTGCCGCGGCGAACGCATCGTGACCCTGGATGCGGATTTGCAGAATCCGCCCGAGGAAATTGCCAAACTGTTGGCCAAAATGGATGAAGGCTCCGATTACGTCGGCGGCGTGCGTCGTTTGCGTCAGGACACCTGGTTCCGCCGCAACGCTTCGAAACTCATGAATGCGTTACGCGAACGCACCACGCACATTCAGATGACGGACCAAGGCTGCATGCTCCGCGCTTATAGCCGCGATGTGGTAGAGGCGATCAATCAATGCGAGGAGATCAATACCTTCGTGCCCGCCCTCGCCTATACCTTCGCTCAACATCCCACCGAAGTGGAAGTGGCACACGAAGAACGCGCGGTCGGCGAAACGAAATACTCGCTCTATAAACTCATCCGCTTGAATTTCGATCTGGTGACGGGCTTCTCGCTGGCTCCGCTGCAGATGTTTTCGCTATTGGGTTTTCTGTTGGCCTTCGGCTCTTTCGGCACCGTGGCCGTTCAAGTGATCCATCGCCTCTTGCGCGGCGAAGCCGCGGAAGGCGTGTTCGCCTCCGTAACGGACGGCATACAGTTTCTGCTTTTCGGTGTGGTGCTGTTCGGCATCGGTCTGTTGGGTGAATACATCGGCCGCATTTATCAGGAAGTGCTGAAGCGCCCGCGTTATCTGATCGCGGCGGTGCTGGAAGATCGCGGCGATCGCTCCACCACACCCGAGACGAACGACGATCGCATTCGCAGAATCAGCTAATCAGAAAGCCTGGCATGAATCGACCGGACGCTCGGATGGAAGTCTTGCGTGATCGAAACCTCGACTGTCCTA
>DATEEW010000013.1:0-8784 GCA_035280965.1 Burkholderiales bacterium | reverse complement strand
AGCAACATCAAGGCGAAGATGCTAATCGCGAGAACGATACTACCTAGAAGAAAACCCACTGGAGCTAGGCCTACGTAAAGAACGCAAAGCACGAAAACTGCTCCACATATGGCTGCCATCCATGGCATTCGCTGAACGACTTTCCCTATGCTGATTGCATCATTCATACGGAATCCGCCTAACGGTTGAAGTAACGGGCGTCTGCAAGCGGCGAAGCGCGCTTGCAGACGCCCCTGTTGACTGAGATGTTAGACGGTTTACGCATTGGTATATGCCACCAGCCCAATCTGTCCACCGGAAACAATGTGTTCCTTACACCGAACGATCGCACCACAAGGAAACTCCCACGCCTCATCTTCTGGTGTGGTGTTAACGGTAACAATACGATAGCGATCTGTTCCTTCGCGAATTGCGCTAACCGGGCGCCAGACATCGGTTCCCTCATTGAGCACTGCAACGTAGATCGTAGTCTGTTCCATTGGCTTAACGTCTAACTATAAATAGAGCCCCGAATTCTGCATGTTTTATCCGTCCGTACGACACGTTACGTATAAATTCGGACTCATTGGTAACGCCTTCAGCCCTGCACGTCTTCGAACTCGACCGTCTTCACCCAGATGATTTCGCACGCGCCGGCGCCGGAGTCTTCGCGCGTGAGAGAGCTGCGCCACGCCCAGCCGGCAGGGTCATCGGCGCGCACGAGATAGCCTTGAATATGAATGATCTGACCGGGTCTGGTCATGCGCAGCTTGGCTTCGACCTGCGAATCGGCAGGAATCAGATGCATGTTCGCGCTGGAGCGCACAACTTCGTTGTACGGAATGGGGAGTTCTTTTTCGGAACGCCAAAAATAGAAACGCCCGCTCTGACTGATGTCGAATTGGCTATACACCGCCACGTCGGACATGCGGCCCCATCCCAGAGCGAGATCAATGGGCGACAGATCAGCTTCTTTGTCGGCGCTGTAATTCTGGCGCGACAGGATGCGTGCACGGATGTCAAAGCTCGCGAGCGGCGTAATGGTGTATTTCCCGACGCTGAATTTCGGCGCGCTCACGTCTCGCTGATATGGCGCTTCGGCAACGCCCACACCCGGCGCAAGATTGGGAATGGCCCGCGTCGTGTGCCAGTGCCAGCCGCCAAGAGCGCACAGGGCGAGTAAAGCGATCTTCTTGTAGTCCATACCGGGCCGCGTTCAAAAATGTGGGCCCAAGTCTAGACAAATCGCAGCCGTTCTACCGTGCGGTTGTACGCAGGTCGCAGTCTGCGGTGACCGCTATTTGCAATCGGCCGGACAGTTGCAGCGATTTTCGCCGACGCCGCACTTGCTATCGCCGCAGCGCGTGCATATTTTGACGTCGTCCGGGCCCAGCGGCTCACATCCGCGAGGAAGATCCCCAAGCCGAACTTCCGGATCCCGGCTTTCGCTATAGGCTTCAATACGCACGAGGCCTGCACAGCAACGGGGCTCGGCTTCGCGAGCACTAAACCTGCTCCCTTCTTCGACGCAAGCCACATGCGAAAAGGGCATCTTCACTTCGGAAGATGCCCCCATCAGCAGCAATGCTGCTGCCGCTACGACAAGCCCTCCTGTTTGCCGGCGATGCAATAGCGCTTTGGACTTACTCGCACTGGCTTCCGTATCCCCATCCTCCAAAGTAGAAGTACACCTCCCAGGAACCGTTGCTCTCGTTCAGATCGATGTCGTAACAATCATCATCCGAAACGATTGTAAAAAGCTCAGTGGCGCGGCGGTAAAAGTTGGAGGTATCCACGTACCGTACCGATCGATGATAAGCAGCCCACGCAAAGCCGTAGCTCGGCATGTAGCCACTGCCCATATCGGTGCGGGTGTGATGTCCTCCGGTCCGATAGTCCGTAATTTCGCCGCCGAAGGTCACTCTCGATCCTCGATTGCGAAGACCATTTGAATCGAATTTTGTTCGCGGATAGTAACCGACCCACGTGTCTCCGTAACGCAACCACCAGTGGCCTTCCTCGAAATCCTTGTACCAGAGCAGTTTGATTGCATATTGCGCACCATCGTGGGAACTGTAGTTCGTGAATCCTCCGGCGATGTAGACGGAGTTATTGACTTGCACGAAAGCGCCGCAATCGAGGTTGTAGCATCCGCCGCCGCCGTAGTTGTCAGGCGTGAAGTAGATGAACAGTCTGCTACGCCAATCCCCATACTTGTTCTTATATTTCTGCCACCCGGCTTCAACTGTTTCGAGATTGCCGCCATCGCCGCGCGCTACCCATATTTGAGATAGCGTAAATTCTTTACCGGACTCGGTGTAGGGCTTCCACAGATTCAACACACTCTCGGCACCCCAGTTCTCCACGTAACGTCGAGCCACGGCGTATTGGTGTTTGTCCGTTGGGCCGGCCTCTGGAAGATCCTCGGGCAGGAGTTCATCTTTTCCGCTGAGGCGACGAGGATGTTTATTCAGAAAATCGCCAAGTGTTTGGAAGCGCGTGAGCTCTTCGATCGTCAAGCGGCGAATCGGAACGCTTTCTACGGGGCACGGTTGCGGCAATTGCGCGTATTCCTGCACGGCCGGTTTTACCTCTCGCTCATCCTTCTGTTCGCCCGCAGTTTTGAGATCGGGATATTTGGACGGGGCCCGCTGTACCTTGTGCCCTCGCATATCGCTTTTCAGCAACGCCGGTTGCATTTCGATCTTTACACAATCGATGGTTTCGCCCGACGGCATTTGCAGCGTTTTGACGATTCCCTGCTTAGGCACATTGGCATTCAGGAAATCCTGCATGCGTTTACGTTCCTCGGGACTTGGAGGCGGAAATTTTTCATCCTTCTCGGCAACAGCGTCCTCTTTGCGATCGGACGCATCACCGGACTGGCTGACGATAGGAGAGGGAGAAGATTTATCAGACTGGCTGACGGTGGAAGAAGGGGAAGATTTTTCGGAGTCGGAAGGTTTGGTCGCACAACCCGAGACGGACAACGAGAGAATCAACAAAACCGGGAGTGCTCTACACCAATTCCAAACGCGAATCGGGTTTTTAATTTCATGAATCATGGTGGACTCCAGCTTCTCAAACACCCGAAGCTACGGGGTCAGTTCACCATACGCCGCAGCATTGCTCGCGTAAATTGCACTGATGACATAGTCCTCGTTAGCTCATTTCTCCTTAGTTCACTCCTTGTCTATTACGTTTAATTTTTAGACGAGTGTTCTCGCGACACTTACCGCTCTTCCGGCGGCTTTACTTTACGAAAGGCCGCGAACAGCAACATGTCATAGCTGATTTTCATCAGTGCTGCCGCGACCAACGGCGTCCACAATGCGGCGAATTGCATTGCACCGCCCGCCAACACGGGCGCGAACGCACGTGCGGTCATGCGCGAGAGATTGGTAATGCCTGCCGCAAACGTTCGCTCTTCGGGGCGCACCACGGCCATCAAATAAGATTGCCGCGTCGGCACATCCATTTCCGCGAGTCCTTCGCGAATCAAAAACAATAGGGCCGCGACCCAGAAGTGATCGGTGAATGGAATCGTCATCAGCAGAAAACTCGATGGCGTATGCGTGAACACCATGGTTCGAACCAACCCGATGCGCTTCGCCAACCAGGCAGCGCCAAGGTGCGATAACGCGTTCATGATGCGCGCGCCAACAAACAATGCGGCGATGACTGCTTCGGACACGCCGAACTGCGCATAAAAGAAGTAGGCAAACAAGGCCGTTCCCAGAAAACCGCCGGCGAAACTATCGAGCGCAAAAAGCAGGGACAGCTTGGTCAAGATGCCGCGACTGCGCGGAGAGATTTTGATCTTCTCGTGACGCCCTTGCCGCTCCACCGCGGGAGAGAAGCGCGCATAACAAAGCGACGACAACGCAAGCAGTGCCGCGTACAACAGCATGGCGCTGCGCAGGGAGTTGAGTTCGTCGAGGCCCCATACTTCTCGCAACAGCAAAGGCATCGCAGCGATGGCTGAGCCGACGCCATTTCCGATATCGGCTGCGACATTGAACCAGGCAAAGGCGCGTGTGCGATTTTCTTCGTTGACCGTGTTGGGCAGAATCGCTTGCTCAAGCGCTCCCGCTCCCGCGCGATCCTTGCCCAGAGAATTCATAGTGCCCAGAAAGGCTGCGACAGCGAGCACGACAACCTGCGAAGTTGCCGCGACGACAATGCCGCCGCCCGCTGAAATCAGCGCAAGCCAGAACAGGCCGCGTTTGCGTCCGAAACGATCGCCCCAAAAGGTGACACCGAAAGCGGAGAGCGCGGTACCCGCCACGCCTGCACCGAGGACCAAACCCAGTTCGGAAGCTTCAAGCCCCAAGCGCGCGAGATAGATGCCCGCGATGACACCGAGCAGACCGTTCGCGATAGCGCGTAGCGAAGAACCGGTGACGAGTAAGCGCAAATCACGACGGCGCACCGCGTCGGTCGAATTAAGCAAGATGGGAATCCAGGAGGCGAAGCGCGCATGTTAGCGAATCGCCTCGGGTACGTCATGGTTCGATGGGGGGATCTTTTTTGAAGGCCTCGATTGGCGAGAAGAGTTTTACCTCATCACCAACGGCCGGTAGCGCTTTCTTCATACCGAATTCGCTGCGTTTAATGGTGGTCGAAACATTAGCGCCACACATTGCTTTTTTCAGCATTGGATGCGTGCCGCAGTTAAAATCGCTTACGGTCAGACGAATCGGTTTGGTAACGCCTAGTAGCGTGAAGTCGCCTTCCGCCGCAACGACCTTGTCACCCTCGAAAATCAGCTTGTTCGATTTGAAGGTGATGGTCGGATATTTTTCGACATCGAAAAACCCTTCGGCAAACATATGTTGATCCCAGGTGTTGAAACCCATATCGAGCGAACCGACCTCGATGGTCAACTCGACGCTTCCCTGCTTGGCTACGCGGTCCAAGGTGATCTTGCCGCTCGATTTATTGAAACGGCCGCGCTGCATCGACATGCCGAGGTGACTAACTTCGAACATCGGAAAGGTGTGGTTTGGGTCGATGGTGTATTCGTCGACCGCAAAAACCGGCGACGCGACAAAGGCGACAAGTGCGGTAGCCAGCAGTTTTTTCATTGCGATTCTCCTTCGGTGAACGAGCGAACGTATTTTTATTTGGTGGTCTTAGCGGCTACAGGTGCAACGACAAAACGGAATTTGACGGGCACTTCATCGGCAACGACCGAAGTATCGGCCCAGATTCCGTCGCCGACGCCGTATTGCGTGCGTAGCACGGGAATGATGCCCTCCAGCACGGCACTCGCACCGTCAGGCTTATAAGTGAAGGGCACGACCACATCGCGCGCTTTGCCTTTGATGGTCATGCGGCCCTTGGCTTCGAAACGATTATTGCCCAGGGTTCGTACGCTATTGGGCTCTGCGACAAAAGTGGCGGCAGGGAATTCGCGGACGTTGAACCAGCTTTTTGTTTTGAGTTCGTCGTTGGCTTCTGAACTGCCGCCGTCCGCGGCCGCCATATCGAGTTCGAATTTCCCGTGGCCTGTTTCCGGTTTGGCCGGATCGAAGTAAATCGCCGCAGCAAATTTCGGAAAGCGCCCTTCCACCGGCACGCCCATTTGTTTGGACGTGAAGGTGACTTGGCTACGATCGACAAGCACCGTACCGTACTCCACCGCATGTACGGCAAAGGTCGCCATCAAGCACAGCGCACCGCAAAGCTTGAACAACATCGGGACTCCTTTAACGGAACAGCATTCGATCGAGCGTGCCGTCACGGTCGATCCATTGATGTTTTAGCGCCGCGAGCACATGCCCCACGACAACGACCATGAACGAGTAGTTCAAATACCGGTGTAAGAGCTTCAAGCCTTCGCCAAGTTCCTTGTTCTTATCGAGCAGATCCGGCAAGGGCAGAACACCGAACCATACCGTCTGAAAACCCAATGCGGAGCTCATCAGCCAGCCGCTCAAGGGTGCGGCCAGCATCAGGACGTATAGCAGAAAATGGCCCGCGTGCGCTGCGCGTTGCTGCCACAGAGGCTGGGAGACAGGCAAAGGCGGCGGTTGGTGCCTCAGGCGCCAGCACACGCGCAGTAGCGCCAGCGCGAAAACAGTGACTCCCGCCCACTTGTGATAGCTGTAAAGCTTGAGTTTGAGCGGCGATAAACGCAGATCGGCCATATAGAGGCCGAGGCAGAAAAGGCCGAGGATCAGCAGAGCGATCAGCCAATGCAGCGTTTTGGCGGTGTGGGTATAAGACGCGGCGCGCAAGCAATGCTTCCTTCCGGCGGTACGGCAGAGCCGCTATGGTAGCCGTGAAGGAGAGAAACAAAAAGCCGCTCCGAAGAGCGGCCAAAAGAGCACACGCAGGTCACACGAAATACTTGCGTCCGTCCTCAGGACTTCGCCTGACCGGCGTAAAAATAACTCGCAACACCGGAACGCAAATTCGCCAGTGCGATACTCGTCGGCCGCAAGTGGGCCAGCACTTCGTCGCCTTCGGCGATATCCTGATCTCGCACAACGTCAGCGCCGACCAAGGCCGTAAGCGTTCCGATTGCGGTGAGGACGCGCACTTCCGCCATGATATTGTCGCTTTCGATGCTCGTCACCTTGCCGCGAAACGCGTTCAGAGGCAGCACCGGTGTGTTGTTCATCACGCGATCCAGCACGGTACCTTCGAGCGCTGCGAAGGCTGCGGTGCCACGGCTACGCGGACGCGGCAAATCGACGGGCAAGTCCAGCCCTACGCGCCCGTCTTCAATCAGGATGACGCGGTCGGCGATCGCGATGGCTTCCTGAACATCATGCGTCACCAGCAAAGCGGTGAAGCCTTGCGCAAGCCAGATGTCCTCGATGAGTTTTTGCATTTCGATACGTGTCAACGCGTCGAGCGCACCCAGGGGCTCGTCGAGTAACAGCAAACGAGGCCGGTGCACCAGCGCTCGCGCCAACGCAACGCGCTGGCGTTGCCCACCTGAAAGAATGCCGGGCCAGTTATTCGCGCGTTCCGCCAGGCCCACACGCAATAGCGCCAGCCGCGCTTCTTCGCGCTTCTCGACTTCCAGGCCCAAGGCCACGTTGTCCAACACCGAACGCCAAGGCAAGAGACGTGGTTCCTGAAACATCAGACGCACGTCTTCGTTGATGCCACGCGAGGGAATACCGTCGAATTCGATTGTTCCGCTATCTGCTTCGTCCAATCCTGCGAGCAAACGCAGCAGCGTGCTCTTGCCGCAGCCGCTGCGACCGACGATGGCGACAAATTCGCCCGGCTCGATGGAAAGATTGATTTTGCGCAGCACCTTCAACTCGCCGAAGGCGCGCGAGACCTCTTTGACGTCGATACGCGCACCTTTTGTATCCGGCGGTGCGCTTTCTACGATATGCCGTATTTCGGTCTGACTGGTTTGCATCGATAGAGTCCTCGTTCAAGTTCTGTTTTATGCGGCGCTGTATCCCGGATGCCAGCGCAACCAGTAGCGTTCCAGGCCGCGCGCGAATACATCGGCGAGCTTGCCCAAGGCGGCGTACAGCAGAATGCCGAGCAACACCACGTCGGTTTGCAAAAACTCGCGAGCGTTCATGGTCATGTAGCCGATTCCCGAACTGGCGGAAATCGTTTCCGCCACGATGAGCAGCACCCACATCAAGCCGAGAGAAAAACGCACGCCAACCAGGATTGAGGGCAAGGCACCGGGCAGAATGATTTCCTTGTACAACTGCCAGCCCGACACACCATAGCTGCGCGCCATTTCGATCAACCCCTTGTCGACCGAACGGATACCGTGAAAAGTATTGATGTACACGGGAAAGAACACGCCGAGCGCGACAAGAAAAAGCTTCGCCGCTTCATCGATGCCGAACCATAGGATCACCAAGGGGATGAGCGCGAGCGCTGGGATGTTGCGAATCATCTGTACCGTTGTATCAAGCAAGGTTTCCGCCGTCTTGAACGAGCCGGTGGCTAAGCCAAGTAGCAGGCCCAGACCGCCTCCAATCGCAAAACCGGAGAGCGCGCGCAAGGCGCTGATCTTGACGTTCTCGAACAATTCGCCTGAAGCGCCCACCGTCCATGCCGCTTGCACGACACTGAGTGGCGACGGCAGCACGCGACTCGACAACAGGCCGGTTTGCGAGGCAATCTGCCAGACGATCAGAATGATCAGTGGCACGACCCAAGGCAGCAGGCGTTGTGCGAAAGCGGAACGATATGGGGCAGACATGTGCGGGCCTCTCAGCTTTGCGAAACCTTCGGCGCGATCTCGTTCGCCACGAGCTCGCCGAAAGGTCCGGTCAATGTTTGTCCGCCCAGCAGTTCACGTTGAACACGGCCGGGAAGCAACGGGAAGACGAGTTCGGCGAATCGATAGGCTTCTTCCAGATGCGGATAGCCCGAGAAGATGAAGGTATCGATTCCCAGATCCGCATATTCTTTGATACGCGCCGCCACCGTCTGCGGATCGCCCACCAGGGCAGTCCCCGCGCCGCCACGCACCAGTCCCACACCTGCCCATAGATTAGGGCTGATTTCGAGCTTATCGCGGCTGCCTTGATGCAAAGCCGCCATGCGACGCTGACCCTCTGAATCGTAGCGACCCAATGCCTTTTGCGCGGCAGCGATCGTGTCGTCGTCCAGATGCGAAATCAATTCTTCCGCAGCAGCCCAGGCTTGTTCGTTCGTCTCGCGCACGATCACATGCAGACGAATGCCGTATTTCAAGCGGCGACCGTATTTTTCGGCGCGCGCTTTGACGTCCGCGATTTTTTCGGCGACTGCGGCAGGCGGTTCGCCCCACGTCAGATAGGTGTCGAGTTGCTCGGCTGCCAGTTC
>DATEEW010000012.1:0-5408 GCA_035280965.1 Burkholderiales bacterium | reverse complement strand
TGGAGGGCCCCGTTCACGCGCAAGGTCTTCAAGGGCCAACGCTGGATTTCCGCGCCCTGCCCTACAACGTCGACTAAGGAGGGCTGATTAAAGTTTATTGAGGAATCATGTCGCCAGATTAAGCGTGCAAGGCGTTGCTTTAGCTTGTCCTCGCTCGTACAGCTGCGCGCACTCGCGACCGTCCTAGGCCCTTAATCAGACATTCCCTGACCTTGAACTACTACATTTACTATCGCAGCGCCCTGCCCGCCTTACAGCTTGTAGAACGCGTGCGCGCGATGCATAAGGAATTGCAAACGAGATGCGATGTCTCCGCCCGTTTTTTCCAACAAGCCGCAGATCCGACGCTATGGATGGAAGTCTATGAAGACGTGCAGGACGAATCCTCATTCGAAGCCGAGTTGACTCGCCTCTTATCGAAGCATGGCATCGATCAGGCCTTGGCGCCGAACGAAACGCGCCATATCGAAAAATTCATCGCGCGCTAAGAACGCTAAGGAGGCTCTGATTAAGGTTTACTATCGAATCGCGTCGCCGGCTTAAAGCGTTCCAAGGCGTTTTTTTACTTTGTCTTCGCTCGTACAGCATGTGCCGGAGCGTGGAGCAGGGGCCCCTTTGGGGATGCGACCGCAGAGGCACATACAGGGCTGTGAGTGTCGGCACATTCCCTATCTGCTGCGGGGTCGCATCCATCGATGAATCCGATGGAACCTGCTCCGCCCTCCGCAGCCCCGAACTCGCGATCATCCTCGGTACTTAATCAGACATTCCCTAACCACCAATGTGCCTCATTCTTTTCGCACACCAGGCGCACGATGACTATCCACTCATTGTGGCCGCCAATCGCGACGAATGGCATAACCGGCCGACCGTACCTTCGGAATTTTGGGACACTCATCCGGACCTGTTGGCCGGGCGCGATTTGCAAGCCGGCGGCACTTGGATGGGCATTACGCGGGCGGGCCGTTTTGCGGCGCTAACGAATTTTCGCGATGTTGAAGCCTACGATCCTGCCGCGCCTTCTCGGGGCCTGCTTGTGCTGGACTACTTGCGCGATCGAGTCGGAGCCGAAAGCTATTTGAACGGATTGGCGCAGCGTGCCGGCGCGTACAGGGGATTCAACATTCTGGCCGGCGACATGCGCGATTTGTACTTCTATTCGAATCGTCAAAGCGCGGCGGTGCGTGTGGAGCCTGGTGTGCACGGCCTGTCGAATGCGCTAATGGATACACCCTGGCCGAAAGTGCGTCGGGGCATGGAAGCGATCCAAGCGCAATTGGACGGCACGCCGACCGCTGAAGCCTTGCTTGATTTACTGGAACGGACGGACCAGGCACCAGACGAAGCGCTACCGCAAACCGGCGTGTCCTTGGATTGGGAGCGACGCTTATCCGCAGCGCATATTCTGCATTCCGAATATGGAACGCGCAGCGCGACCGTATTTCTTCGGCATCGAAGCGGGCAGTGCATCTGGGTGGAACGCAGTTATGACCCCGAGGGCCATACGCAAATTGAACGTCGATTCGAATTCCAATCGACTTGAAACGGAAACTGCAGGAATTTAAGCCGCGTCGCGAGTGGCCGATTTTTGTTCGCCGCTACCGAACATTTGATAGAACAACGCCGCATCGGATTGCGCGTTTTGCGCTGTGGCGTTTTCTCCCCGGCTGCGCGCGTGGTCTAGCAAAGCCTGAAGGATGGCGCGTGCATAACCCTTGCCACGATAATCCTTGAGCACCGCGATGCGGCCAATGTGGCCGTCCGGCAACAGGCGGCCAGTACCGATGACGGTGCCTTCGACAAAGGCCAGCGCATGCTCGCAACGAGCGTCCCATTTATCGAGTTCGAGTTGAACGGGTACGCCCTGCTCTTGCACAAACACTTCGCGACGAATGCGACTGGCGTGCGACCGAGCTTCCGACCACGCCAAAATCTCTACTTTAAACATAACCCCCCCGGGAGCGGACTCGCCCCGAAGCAACCAAACCGGGTAGTGCGACCGCCCCATATAATAGCTCACGCCAGTACGTATAGCGAGAGATCGTCGCCGCTCGCATAGCTACGGCATCATTTCATCCGGTATCGAGTGCAACATGAATCATGTAGAAGCGCTGCGGTGGTCCGAAGACCAGCTTTGCCTGCTCGACCAGCGCGCCTTGCCGCAAGAAATCCGCTACATCGACTGCCGATCGGCGGCGGAAGTCGCCGATGCGATCCGCGATATGGTGGTGCGCGGCGCCCCCGCCATCGGTTGCGCGGCCGCCTACGGCATTGCCATGGAAGCCGCACGGAATCCTACAGGCCTGGACGCTGCTTTCCTCCGGTTGGCCGCCAGCCGGCCAACCGCAGTCAATCTGGATTGGGCGCTGGCGCGCATGCGCCGCCTGTTGCCCACTCACGGCGACGTAGACGCGGCCGCATTGTTGCGTGAGGCGCAGGCGATCCATGCTGAGGATATCCGCATCAATCGCGCCATCGGCTCACATGGTGCCGCGCGCGTGCCGCAGGGAGCCTGCATCATGACTCACTGCAATGCCGGCGCGCTTGCTACAGCGGGGCACGGAACCGCGCTGGGGGTGATTCGTTCAGCTCGAGACGTGGGCAAAAACGTTCGAGTCTATGCGAATGAGACACGCCCCTATTTACAAGGCGCGCGCTTGACGGCCTGGGAACTCATGCAGGAAAACATTCCGGTCACCTTAGTCACCGACAATATGGCCGGCCATTTGATGCAACGCGGACAGATCGACTGGATCGTCGTGGGTGCGGATCGGGTTGCCGCCAACGGCGACGTCGCCAATAAAATTGGCACCTACACCCTGGCAGTTCTGGCGGAACGCCATCGCATTCCTTTTTATGTGGCCGTGCCGCGCTCGACTTTCGATATGCGTTTAAGCGACGGTTCGCAGATTCCCATCGAGGAGCGCAGTGGCGCGGAAGTGACGGGCTATGGCGGCTTGCAATGGGCGCCGGAGGGTGTACGCGTCGAATATCCGGCCTTCGATGTGACGCCTCACGAACTGATAACCGGCCTCATTACCGAGGACGGAATCATCGACCACCCGGACACGGAAAAACTCCGCGCCTTCTTCAGCCGATGATGTCCACCGAGGTGTAAGGCTGCACAAGCTCGAAAAGCTCGATGATGTCGCGATTGCGCATCCGCACGCAGCCGATCGAGCCGGGCTTGCCCATCGGCGCCGAATCCGGACTGCCATGCACGTAGATGTAACGTCGCATGGTGTCCACATCGCCCAAGCGGTTGAAACCCGGTTCGCGGCCGGAAAGCCATAAGATGCGCGTCAATATCCAATCGCGATTCGGAAATTGCTCTCCAAGTTCCGGGCTGTAAATTTCACCGGTGGGACGGCGCCCGCGAAATACGGTGTTGAGCGGTGCGCCTGCACCGATCTTCGCGCGAACGATATGTTTACCGCGCGGCGTGCAATTGCTGCCCTGCTTTTCTCCGGCACCATTAGTTGCGGTCGACACGATATAGCGTCGCAGCACATTGCTTTCTTCGCCGTATAAGGTCAATTGTTGCTTGGGTATGGAAATCTGAATTTTCAATCGCGCGCTTCCTTGTTCATGCGCCGCCGCTGCTCGAAAAATTCGCTCAGCAAACGGCCACATTCGTCCCCCAACACCCCACCCACGACTTCGGTGTGATGATTGATGCGACGCTCGGCGAACAAATCCATCAAGCTTCCGCACACGCCTGTCTTCGGATCGCGTGCGCCATAGATCACCTTGGCGATACGCGCATGCATGATCGCTCCGGCGCACATTGCACAGGGTTCGAGCGTGACATAGAGTTCGCAATCGGTGAGGCGATAGTTACCGACCCGTTGTGCGGCATCGCGCAAGGCGCGGACTTCCGCATGTGCCGTGGGATCGTGTTGCGAAATGGGAGCATTGAAGCCGCGCCCGATCACAGCACCGTCGAGCACGACGACCGCGCCGACGGGCACTTCCTCCGCTCTCCCCGCTTGCTGCGCCAGGTCCAAAGCCTCGCGCATATAAAGTTCCGAATCCATTGAATGCTCGCAATACGTACCGCCGCGAACGGGACTTTAACTCAAGCAGCACGCAATGGGGGGCGCGCCTTAAGTGGTCTCACGCGTGCAGCCAGAAGGCGCTTTCGGCGAATTCCTCGCCTTGCCACCAATTCGCCCGCCCGGTTCCATAGCGGAAATTTCGCGTCCCGGCTTGGCTTTGCAGAGGTGCCACAACTTCGCCCTCGGCGTCGCGTTTGGCCCGATGTTCTTCGGTCTCCGGCACGACGGGGACGATATGGCCCGAACGTCCGTCCTCCTTGCGACGCGCGACAATGAGGCCCACGGCGCCCTGATTCACTTCCTGTTGCAACTTCGTAAGTGTTCCGGTTTGTCGCCACCCGAATGAAGGACCAAAATCGCGCAGCCAGCGAAATAAATCGTTCGCACGCAATTCTGCGATCGTATCGCCGATCAGCGGCTCAACGGTCTTGCCATGACTGAGATCGATGAGTGCTCGTGACGTCCACCAAACGCGCGGCAGATAAACATTCGCCAGCGTGCAGTAGTCGTGGCAATAGATATTGCAGTACGTCAGGCCCTCGCGAGGTTGGTACCGCTTATTAGACAACTTATCGACCCCTAGCCAATCGATAATGCGAGCGAGTTCGCTCCGCAGTTCGTCCGGTGTCGTTCCACGTCGTGTGGGTTGCCGTGGCTCGTTCAGCGAATGTGCGCCTGCCGGCTGGTTGCGTTTGGTAATGGAGCCGATTCGCCGCAGCATGTTCACCGCGACAACCCCCATCAAAGGCTGTACCGAAGCAGGCACCACGACGGGAATCTCCACGCTCCCCGTTTCCCGAACGAGATACTTGACGGAGGCGTAGCCTTTTATAAACGCCCCGTTTAACAGCGTCTCGATTTGCATGAAGCCCTTGACCGGCGTCCCGCTTATTGCGCGCACTCGATGGCCGTCGGGCAATTCAGCTCGCACGTTGGCGGTGATGGGCCGACTGATTTTCGGCTCGCGGCGAACCCGTAGCGGATCGACGCGCGTGTCCACCCTGAAAAAAGGACCCGTGGCCGTGAGCGGACTCGGTTTCCGAACGATTGCTTCGCCGGGATTAGGGATTGGAAGTTCCGGTGTCTGCCCCGGCAAAGCAACGGTCTTCGACAAGCGGATGAAATCGAAAATCGCTTCACCGTAGTATTTCTCTCCGTTGAAGTGTCCCTGCTTCAATCCCTTCTCGGGACGGAAACGGCCGGTGTTGTACGCGATACCTACCGCCGCCATTTCCATATCAGTCAGTGATTCGCGCTGCTGTAAATCCAATTTGCGCAGTGCATTTTTCAATTCGGCCACGCACTTGCCTAGCGTTTGGTCGAAGCGCTCATAGCGCTTCTGCAAAAAAT
>DATEEW010000011.1:0-4763 GCA_035280965.1 Burkholderiales bacterium | reverse complement strand
ATACGCGCATTGAAAGAGGCTTTTCCCCTGGTTTGGCCAGATAGGGATTAGCCAAGGCAGTCGTGGCGAGCAAAAGCGAAATTAGCAACGAGACAATTCCCACCATTGCGCCGGATACTACTCCTGATTACGGTTACTTGTAAACAGAAACCGAATGCGCGTTTCGACAGTAGCAAGGACAGTTTTACAGCTGGGATAACCCTACTGATTTCGCATCTGCAGGGCCGCTTGTGGCGCACCTTCGACGGCATGCATGTCGTGGCGAACCCCGAGACGGCCGCCGAAATAGCGGACGAGAAGAGCGCCGGCGATGGTAAACAGGATGATAAAGATGCTGATGATGCTGGCGGCTTCGCGGTTGCTGATTGCGGCGGAAGACAACTCCAGCGCCATCAGCGAGAGCGTCATGGTATCGCGGGAAGCAAGCAAGATGATGCTGCTGGTGGCGCCGGCGGCGCTGACGAAGTTCATCACCGCCAGCAGAATCAGCGTGGGCATCAAGAGCGGCAGCCAGATGCGGCAATAGGTTCTGATCCAGCCCGCGCCGGAGACACGCGCCGCCTCTTCCATGTCGGCGCCGACTTGCACCAGCACGCCCTTCATGATGTTGACGCCGGTAGTCTTTCCTTGAAGGATGACCACGATGATCAACGCCCAGATAGTGCCGAACAGAAAATTCAGTCCGGGCGTGCCGATGAAAACCCATAACAGGCCGAGCCCGGCGAGGATGCCGGGAACGGCGCCGGCACTCCAGATCATCAGATCGAGCGCGCCCCGGCCGGGCAAGCGGCTGCGCACGAGAATATAGGCGAGCACGGAAAAGATGAGCGGGCTGCACACCGCCGCTGTCACTGCGAGTATCAAGGTCGTTCGCAACGCCTTGACGAACACCGGATCGCTCAATACGAAACGCCAGTGCTCGAGTGTGTATCCCAACACGAAGTAGCCGATCCGCTGCATGAAGCTACCCAGCACCAGGATCGCCAGCGGCCCCACCGTCAAGAGCGCGAGCAACAACGCGATGGCGCCGAAGGTAACGTAGTTCCATCGGCCGAGATCGATCAGGCCGGGACGAAAGCTGCCGGTGATCGTGGTGTAGCGACGCCGCTGCAAAATCCAGCGCTGCAGCGGTATGATCAAGGCAATCATCAGCAACGTGAGGCTCGCCAGCACGGTGGCCTCGCCGTAGTTGGGAATCTGGTTACGCACCAGGGTGAAAATCTTGGTCGAATAGACGAAGAAGCCGAAGGGCATGCCCAGCAGGTATTCCGTTTCAAAGGATTGAAACACGCGCAGCAGTTGCAGCGCGAACACCATCATCATTGGCGAGATCATCAACGGCAGGGTGACTCTGAAAAGGGTTCTTAAATTACTCGCGCCGCCGATGCGCGCGGCTTCCTCGAGGGTGGAATCCATGTTGCGAAAGGCCGGCGTCAAGAGCATGACTTTGATCGAAATGCCGTGGCCCATCAAGTTGGCCCAGACGATCCCGGGCACGCTAAAAATATTGAACGGTCCGTGCTCAAGATGAAAAAGATTCTTCAAGGCGACGTTGATCACGCCGATATCGGGGTCGAGCAAGGTAATCCAGGCGATCGTCGTAGGCAGCGCCGGCACCATGTAAGAAACCCAGAAAAGAAATTCAAACGTGTGGCTGTACGGAATCTTGGTGCGCGCCAGCAGCCAGGCGATGGCGATCCCGACAGGAAAGCTGATGGTGACAGTGAATGACCAAACGAGCAATGAGTTGCCCAGCGAAGTGAGCAGCCCGGGCCGGTGAAAGGCGTTGATCCAGTGATCGACGCCCCACCGCCGCGGCTCGACAAACCAATCGTTCGCGGCGTTGAAGCTGTTGATTAACAGAATGAGCACCGGCCAGATGAGAAAATAGCCTAACGAGATGAGGACCACGGCCATGATGAAGTGGCCCTTGGTCAGGCGCGGCGCCACTGCGCGTCGCGCGATGGTCAATTCATTCAGGGTGGGGGATTGGTCCACGGGCAATTAAATACTTCCAATCGTTCCAGTGGTTCCAACGTTCAGGTGTTTTGATCGATGCGGTTTATCGGGCTAACAATTGGAACGTTTGAAACGATTGGAACATTTGGAACAGGAGTTTTACTTCTGCCTCGACTCCCAGATCTTCAAGATCCACTTTTGAGCCTCTTCGTGTTTCGCGCCGATGCCGGGTTCGGCGTCGGGGAAAGTGTACTGCTTGCCGGGCTGTCGTTGTTGATCCGGTACTACTTGGCCGGCCGGGACGTCGGTGCGCAAGGATGACCGGTCGATGTTGGGAATCATCGTATGCGTGAGCGTCTGGCCTTCCTTGGACAGGAACCAGTTGACGAAGAGTTTCGCTGCGTTGGGATGGGGCGGGTTGGCGAAAGCAGAAATGCAGCAGCCCGATCCCGCGGCCCGGATCATGCCCGCCTGTTTGGGTAAGAACACCTGTTTAACCGGCAGGCCCTTCTTCGCCAGCGCCCGCAATTCTTCCTCGGCGGTGGAGACGAACTGAACGGAAAATCGCCCGCCGACCAGCCAGGTCTCCAAAATTCTGCGGTCGTCGGAGAAGGTCACGCCGGCGTTGGTGAGATAGGTCTTAACCCAATCCGGGCCGCGGTCCGGCTCGAAGTAAGCGTCGATCATCTGGCGGATACCGGATGGGTCGCCCATTCCCTGGCCTTGGATTTTACCCTTCCAACGCGGGTCGAAGATATCGGATTGGTTCTTGACGCTGAGAATATCGGCTTCTTTGAGCTTGTCGCTGTTGTACCAGACTTCGTACTTGTCCTCGACCGCGGCATGATAAATAAAAGCGAACTTTGAATCCTTGTCGCCGTACCAATGCCTGCCGCCATACCAAAGCGAAGTGTTCACCACTTCGGGGTGAATCAGCAATGGCGCAAAAGGCATTACAGATTCCGACGGCACCAGCCGCTGCTGGTTCTCGCGCACGCTAATCAACGCCACGTCGACGGTGTACTTGCCGGCTTTGCGTTCGGCCAGCACGCGATTGACCGTGTCGATTGCGTTGCCGGTCGACACTTCGACGTTGATGCCGAACTTCTTGATAAAGGCATCCATTACTGGCCGGTACTGACGCGAGGGAGCGCCTCCGGAAGCGACCGAGAGCGTGCCTTCTTGCTTGGCGGCAGCGATCAGCTTCGCCCATTCCTGCTCGAAATTGGCGGATGCTTGCTGCGCGGCGGCGCCGAAGGCTGCAGGCGGGGTCAAAAAGAAAAGCACCAGCAAAACGAATAGGCCCGTACGGCAATCGAGCTCGACACTGCGACAACGTGTGTCGCGGTTGCGGTGGTGTTTTTGCGCGTGATTATCCAGCATGAGCTATTTCCTCCAAAGATTCCGATTGCCTTGGGCCTGTGGCACCCAAAGCCAATCACTCTTCTTTGTGCGACCAATCCGATGCCCAGGCCGTGTGGCCTTCGGGGCGGAGCTTCAACCATACTTTACTGCCTTCATCGACCGGCTTGTGGCGTTCGCCGTAGATCATGATCATCCCCTGGCCGTCGACCTCCACCTGATACTCGATGCGTTCGCCGACGAAAAGAGCGGCCTGGGTTATGCCGCCGATCATGCCTGCAGGGGCGTCGGCGCCGAGCGCAGCCTGAATGTCGACATCTTCGGGACGAACGCCAATATACACCGAAGCGCCATTCTTCATGCCGCCCGGGTTGTAGCAGCGTCCGAAGACGACGCAGTCGCGCGCACCGGCGAGTGCAATCGCCATCTGCCCGGACGGATTGCTGGTTTGCACTGTGCCTTTGAAGAGCAAGGTTCTGCCGACGAAGTCGCGCACGAATTCATTGACTGGCTTTTCGTAAAGCAGGCGCGGATCGCCTTGTTGCTGCACGACTCCGAAATTCATCAGTGCGATGCGGTTCGACAGGCTCAGCGCTTCGATCTGATCGTGGGTGACAAACAACATCGCAATGTGAAGCCGTTTTTGTAACAGCTTCACGCTGATGCGCATCTGCTCGCGCAGCTTGGCGTCCAGATTGCTGAAGGGTTCATCGAGCAGCAGAACGCGCGGCTCGGTAACCAGCGCGCGGGCAAACGCGACTCGCTGTTGTTGGCCGCCGCTCAGGAGCGGGCCCGGGCGATCTTCGTATCCCGCCAGGCCGACGAGATCGAGCGCGCGCAGCACGCGATCTTTGATTTCATTCTTCGGAAATCTGCGTGCTTTGAGGGGGAAGGCGACGTTCTGCGCCACCGTCATGTGCGGCCAGATGGCGTAGGATTGAAAGACCATTCCGACGTTGCGCTTATTGGGCGGCAGAGAGATTCGCCGCGAACTGATAACGACCGCTTGCTCGCCGAAAAAAATATCGCCGGCGTCGGGGGTCTCCAACCCCGCGACCATGCGCAATGTCGTGGTCTTGCCGCAGCCGCTTGGACCAAGCAGAGTGACTATCTCGCCGTGCAGTACGTCGAGGGAAAGATCCTTGACCGCAGGGCTTGCGCCGCCGGGATAGGTTTTCCACAACGCCGCCAGACGCACGGCGACTTTGGCAGGAGCCGCAGAAACAGTCGGCTTGGATGCGGCAAGGCTCATGGTGCTGTTTCTCTTATACGAAACTGGTTCAGGACTCTAGGGGAAACTGTAGGGGAAACTGTGAACACCGGAATCAGGGAGGGCCAGGTTTCAAACCGGCCCTCCCCGATGGGTAACTGATCTTAACTGTGACCGGCTTTCAAAATCCCTTGGCTTCTTCCTTCATGTAGAAACCGAGCTTTGTCATGGC
>DATEEW010000010.1:0-4489 GCA_035280965.1 Burkholderiales bacterium | reverse complement strand
TTTAGTGATTTCTCTAGCGAGTGAGTACGACGCCGAAGATATCGGCGAAATGTCGCGGGTTGAAATCGAGCAAGGATTGCCTTGGCGTTGGACGCCCGAGCGCGTAATGCGATCAATCGTCAATACCAATACCAACGTTGCAGTAGTCAGGAAGAACGATAAATTGATCGCGTTTGGGATCATGAAATACGATGATCTGGTTGCGCACCTACTTTTGTTGGCGGTTCACACATTGCATCAACGTCAAGGGATCGGCACCTCCTTATTGAAATGGCTTGAGCAAGTAGCCTCGACTGCCGGTATCGAGCGTATCCAAGCCGAGGTACTTGCAGATAATGTTGGAGCGCGGTTCTTCTACTACGCCCACAAATACAAGGAACGCAGTGTCGTGGTCGGGATGTACCATGGCTCCAAGAACGGGGTTACCCTAGAAAAATCGTTGATCCCAGGTTGAGACGTGCCCTCTGAATTCGACCTCATCGCCAAGTACTTCACCCGCCCCGCGCGTAACGCGCTGCTGGGCGTGGGGGATGATTGCGCGTTGGTCGATGTGCCGGCCGGCGAGGTGTTGAGCATCACGACCGACATGCTGGTGGAGGGCACGCACTTTCTGCCGGATGCGGATGCGAATCTGCTGGGACATAAATCGCTCGCGGTGAATCTTTCCGATCTCGCGGCGATGGGCGCGACGCCGCGTTGGTTCACGCTCTCGCTGGCATTGTCGCAAGTCGATGAAGCGTGGCTCACACAATTCTCCGAAGGTCTGTTCGCGCTTGCCGATGAACACAATATTGAATTGATCGGCGGCGATACGACGCGCGGGCCGTTGACGATTTCCATTACTGCCGCCGGCTCCTTACCCGCAGCGCAGGCCTTGCGGCGCGATGGCGCGAAGGTCGGCGACGATGTGTGGGTATCCGGCTACACAGGCGATGCGGCATTGGGATTCGCGCATTTGCAGAAGCGCGTCACGCTGCCCGCGGGCGCTGCGACTCATTGCGTTCAGCGTTTGCATCAACCGCAGCCGCGCATTGCATTGGGTAAAAAATTGCGTGGCGTGGCGGCGAGCGCAGCAGACGTCTCTGATGGTTTGCTGGCTGACCTTGGGCACATCCTTGAACGTTCTGGCGTGAGCGCGGATATCGAGCTCGCTACGCTGCCGCGCTCGGCTGCTTTGAGCGATTGTCCTGACTACAGTTTGGCTGAGCAGTGCCTGATCGCGGGCGGCGACGATTACGAACTCGTTTTCACCGCGCATACGAATCGTCGTGCCGATGTAGTCGCTGCCGGCAGGGCGGCGGGCATCGGTGTGACGCGCATCGGCCGCATCGTGGAAGGTCCCCCGATCGCACGTCTGTTGGATGTCGAGGGTCGGGCTATCGATATTTCGAACCGCGGTTTCGATCACTTCCGCGGAATATGAACAAGCCCACCGCGCAGTTTCTGATCTCCCATCCGGCGCATTTCATCGCCTTGGGTTTCGGTACGGGGTTGTCGCCGGTGGCCGCCGGAACCGCGGGTACTTTGCTGGCCTTTCCGCTGTATGCGGTGTTGGCCCTGTGGTTCAACCCCTTGGGTATCGTCGCGCTTTGTGTCCTGTTTTTTGCGCTCGGCGTATGGGCTTGCGCTCGGACGGGCGCCGCGCTGGGGGTACAGGACTCCGGGAGCATTACTTGGGATGAAATCGTGGCCTTCCTGTTGGTCCTCAGCTTCACCCCGCCGGGGTGGCTGTGGCAACTGGGGGCGTTCGGGCTATTTCGTTTTTTCGATATTGTGAAGCCGCCGCCCATCCGACAGGTTGATGCGCGAGTGCATGGCGGGCTGGGGGTGATGTTGGACGATCTGCTCGCCGCGATTGCCTCCTTATTCGTCCTCGCTGCCGCAAAAACGCTGCTAAGCTGAAATGGACTCGGAACTCAACGCCTTAGCTGAACAAGTTGCCGAATCACTGGCAGAGCGCCAATGGATGCTCGCAACGGCCGAATCCTGTACCGGGGGCTGGATTGCACAGGCGCTGACAGCGATTGCGGGCAGTTCCGTTTGGTTCGAGCGCGGACTCGTGACTTACTCCAACGCCGCTAAACAGGAACTCTTGGGCGTCTCCGCTGACACACTAAAAACCCACGGCGCCGTGAGCGAAGAAGCCGCACGGGAAATGGCGAGTGGCATCCTCGCCCGCAGCCGCGCTCAGGTGGCTTTGTCCGTTACGGGAATCGCCGGACCTACCGGCGGCACGGCGGCCAAACCAGTGGGAACAGTGTGTTTTGCCTGGGTCATTGCCGACGTGGCGATGGAATCCCAAACACTATGGTTTGAAGGTGATCGAGAAGCGGTGCGCCGGCAATCGGTGATCGCGGCCTTGAAAGGATTACTCCAGAGGCTGTAACGCCGCGTCTCGCGACCTTCGGTTCGAGGAGATGGGTATGCAGCAAGCAGCCGTACGGCCCCCAGCAGTGGCGGGCATGTTTTATTCGGAACACGCCGGCAGTCTGTCGCGCGAAATTCAAAGCTACCTGGCGAAGGCGGAAAGCCCCGGCACCGACTACCCCAAGGCCATCATCGCTCCGCACGCCGGTTACGTTTATTCCGGCCCCATTGCTGCACAGGCCTATGCGCAATTACGGGCCGCGCGGGGACGCGTGAATAGGGTCGTGCTACTGGGTCCGGCTCACCGCGTGCCGGTACGGGGTTTGGCTTTGCCGGATGCCATTGCGTTCTTGACGCCGCTGGGGCGAGTGCGGGTGGATCAAGATGCGATCGAAACGATTGCCGATTTACCCCAGGTTTTGCATTCCCCCGCCGCGCATGCCATGGAACACTCGATCGAAGTGCAACTTCCCTTTTTGCAATCGGTGCTCGGGGAATTCCAAGTCGTACCGCTGGTGGTGGGTTGGGCGACGGCCGACGACGTGGCCGAAGTGCTGGAGTGTCTGTGGGGCGGCCCCGAAACGCTCATCGTCATCAGTTCCGACCTGTCGCACTATCACCAATATGAAGAGGCGCAGGCCATGGATCGCGAGACTTGTTCCGCGATTCTGAATTTCGACCCCGCAATCGATCACGAGCATGCGTGCGGCGCCACGCCGGTTGCCGGTTTTCTGCTCGCCGCAAAAGCGCACGGGTTGGAAGCGGAACTGCTCGATTTACGGAATTCCGGCGACACGGCGGGGGATCACGTTCATGTGGTCGGCTATGCGGCTTTCGCATTTCGTGAAAGGAGCGCTTGATTGGTCACAACTGATCTGCAAATCGAAGGGCCGGCTTTATTGAAGCTTGCAAGACGCAGCATCGAGGCTGCGGTACACGGCAAACACTTCTTGCCGCCCTCGCACGAATGGTTGCAAACGCCTGCGGCCACATTCGTGACATTGATGCACGACGGCGAATTGAGAGGTTGTATCGGCAGCATCGAGCCCTTGCGTCCGCTGGGCGAGGATATAGTCAACAACGCGCGCGGGGCGGCGTTATACGATCCGCGCTTTAGCCCGCTCACGAAAGATGAGTTGGAAGAAATCGATATCGAGGTTTCTTTGCTTTCCTTGCCTCAACCGCTCGAATTTCAAACCGACGATTCACTGTACGAGCAACTTCGACCGGGCATCGATGGTCTGATCTTTCATTGCGAGGGCCGGCGTTCGACCTTTCTCCCGCAGGTGTGGGAGCAATTGCGCGAACCGGCTCGTTTTGTTGAGGAACTCAAGCGCAAGGCGGGCGTTCCTCCCCAAACCCCGATCCAACGTTGCAGCTTTGCGCGCTACACGGTGCGCAAGTGGCGCGAAGGCGATTTACAGGAAGTTTGAAGGCATGAGCGAAAATTTCCCCGGCCGCTGGTGGCATCGATTGGACGATGGCCGTGTCCAATGCGACCTCTGTCCGCGCGAATGCAAACTGCACGAAGGTCAGCGTGGTGTCTGTTTCGTACGTATGCGCGAAGACGATGCGATGGTGCTCACCACCTACGGACGCTCTTCGGGTTTCTGCGTCGATCCGGTGGAGAAGAAACCGCTCAATCATTTTTATCCGGGCAGCAGCATCCTGTCTTTCGGTACGGCGGGCTGCAATCTGACTTGCAAGTTCTGTCAGAACTGGGACATCAGCAAATCGCGCGAAATGGATACGCTGATGGATGAAGCTTCGCCTGAAGCGCTGGCGCAGGCGGCCGCGCGTTTGGGCTGCAAGAGTGTGGCCTTCACCTATAACGATCCCGTTATTTTTGCGGAATACGCAATGGACTGCGCCGATGCGTGTCGCGAGCTGGGCATCCAAAGCGTGGCTGTCACGGCGGGCTATATCGGCGAAGAAGCGCGCCGTGATTTCTACGCCAAAATGGATGCGGCCAATGTTGATCTCAAAGGTTTCAGCGAGCGCTTCTATCAGCAGCTTTGCACGGCGCACCTGCAGCCCGTGCTGGATACGCTTACTTATTTGAAGCACGAAACCAAAGTATGGTTCGAAATCACCACGCTACTGATTCCGGGGCAGAACGACT
>DATEEW010000009.1:0-3101 GCA_035280965.1 Burkholderiales bacterium | reverse complement strand
GAGCGACACATGCAACCAACACACAGCGGCACTAAATAGGCCGGCCCAAATCTGCAATGGGGTCGGGTGGGTGACGTTCCGAAACACGATGACGATGATCCAGGCGGCCATCACGCACGCCGGCCCGCTCAGCACCAGATTGCGGAGTACATAAAGTGCCTGCTCCGCAGCGATGGCGGCATGGGTGTCCACGCACTCTCTCCTACTCAGTCGACTTGAAGCGACGCCATACTACCGTTCGAAGCTCGCAGCGATAAACAAAAAGGACGCCCGCGGCGTCCTTTTTCCGGGAAAGCGACTGTTTGTCACGGCAGCACCCTGATTCTTATTGGCGCTACATTTTTTCTAGATGCGATCGGATTCGTCCAAATTATCGCGCCTCTATCTCTAGGCGGCTGGCCCGGTCAGTATCGTCGAAAAGACCGATAACTCGATACGCAGTGATATTCCTGGATCGATTTGTGCTGGACGAAAATTCGGCACCGTTTCGCCGGCCTGCTCCAGTTGAATCGCTGCTTCTCTATTCATCCTTGAGCGCCCTAGCGCAGCGTACAACTGATCAAAGCCGGCCGCTTGATTCCGGAATGACAATAAAAAAGGACGCCCTCGGCGTCCTTTTTTATTGAGCCTTGCCGCTTATTCGTCGGCAGCGGCGGCAGCCTGGTTCCTATTGGCGCTGAGCTTTTCCTTGATACGTGCG
Source organism: Burkholderiales bacterium (assembly GCA_035280965.1). Taxonomy (GTDB): domain Bacteria; phylum Pseudomonadota; class Gammaproteobacteria; order Burkholderiales; family SG8-39; genus DATEEW01. The sequence goes on along the minus strand of DATEEW010000009.1, from coordinate 2,401 downwards.
GATTTGCCAGAACGGTCGCGCAGGTAGTACAGCTTGGCGCGGCGGACATCCCCCTTGCGTTTCACTTCCACCGACGCGATCAGCGGGGAATAGGTCTGGAACGTACGTTCCACGCCTTCGCCCGAGGAAATCTTGCGCACAGTGAAAGAGGAATTGAGGCCGCGATTACGCTTGGCGATGACCACGCCTTCGTAAGCCTGCACGCGCTTGCGTTCGCCTTCCTTCACGTTCACGTTCACGACGACCGTATCGCCGGGCGCGAACACGGGCAGTTTCTTGCCCAGGCGCGCAATTTCTTCTTGCTCGAGTTGTTGAATGACGTTCGCCATGTCTTGCTCCTTCAATCCCACTATTTCACGAAAGCCTTCAGGCCTTCCGCTCGTGCTCCGCGCGGAATTCCGCGAGCAGCTTCTGTTCTGTTGCACTCAACGTCCGTGCGGCCAACAGATCCGGCCTTCTCAACCACGTCCGCCCTAAAGCCTGTTTCAAACGCCAGCGCTCGATGTCGGCATGATGGCCCGACATCAACACCTCCGGCACGCGCTCACCTTCGTACACTTCCGGCCGCGTGTAATGCGGGCAATCGAGCAGACCGTCCACAAAGGAGTCCTGCATCGCCGACTGCGCATCGTTCAGCACACCCGGCAGTTGCCGCACTATCGCGTCGATGAGCGCCATCGCCGCCAGTTCGCCGCCCGACAAAACAAAGTCGCCCAGCGAAATTTCTTCATCGACGCAGCGTTCGAGCAATCGCTCGTCCACCGCCTCGTACCGCCCGCACAGCAAGATCAAGCGCTGCGCTTCTTTCAGCTCCATCACTTTGGCGTGATCGAGCGGCTTCCCTTGGGGCGAAAAATAAATCACTTTCGCCTTTGCACCCTCGGCTTGCGCCGCTTGCGCGGCGGCAATGGCCTTCTCAATCGGCTCGGCCAGCATCACCATGCCGGGGCCACCGCCATAAGGTCGGTCATCGACCGTCCTGTAGTTATCTGTGGTGAAGTCGCGCGGGTTCCACAGCGACAGACTCCACTTGCCTTCTTCTTTCGCCCGCCGCGTGATGCCGGACTCGGCCACCGCGTCGAACATTTGCGGAAACAGCGTGATGCAATCGAAAGCAATCACTGCCGCCCCCTTACCGCCGTTCCTGCCTCATTTACTACCAATCCGCGCCCCAATCCACTCGAATGCGACGCGCTTCCATATCCACGTTGCGGATCACCGCATCGACGAAAGGCAGCAAACGCTCCGTTTCGCCGTCCACCACGCGCATCACATCGTGCGCCCCGGTGGACAAGTGCCCGGCCACTTTGCCCAGCACCTCTTCTTGTTCGTTCACCACTTCGAGGCCGATCAGATCGGCCCAGTAATACTCGTTCTCGTCCGTGGCCGGTAAGGCCGCGCGTGGAACTGCAATCTCGGAACCCTTCAGGAGCGCAGCCGCTTCGCGACTATCTACACCGGACACTTGCGCGACCACGGTTTGACCGTGCACCGCCGCTTCTAATATTTCTTGCTCCTGCCACTGCCCCGACTTGCCGATCCACCACATTGGGTAATCGCACAGGTTTTCGGGGTGTTCGGTGAACGGCTGAATCTTCACCCAACCCTTCACACCATAAGGGCCGACAACGCGGCCCATGACAACCAGATCTTCGGGCACCGCCGGTGCCACAAACTTAGGCAGCCTTGCGGGCAGCCTGCTTGATCAGCCGGGTAACCGTAGGCGACAACTGCGCGCCATTGCTTTTCCAGTAGGCGATACGTTCGCCGTTCAGGCGCAGGTTCTCGCGGCCTTCAGGGGCTTTGGGATCATAAAAGCCCACGCGCTCGATAAAACGGCCGGTGGCCGCGACGCGCGAATCTGCCGCTACGATATTGAAAAACGGACGCTTTTTGGCGCCGCCGCGTGCGAGGCGAATAACAACCATGGGTACGGACTCCGGGGCTTCCCGTCCGCGCAATAGGGCGGCCGGTCGAAAAAAGACAGCGATTGTAAGGGGTTTAAGCCTTGATTGGCAAGGCTTTGAAGGAGGCACATTCGCGTTTCGGGCGCTCGCGAGCGCGTTGCGTCTAGCGCATACCCGGCAGCATGCCCTTCATCGAACGCATCATTTTCTGCATCCCCCCTTTTTGCATGGTTTTCATAACCTTCTGCATTTGTTCGAATTGTTTGAGCAAGCGATTGAGTTCCTGGACCGGCACCCCGCTTCCGGCGGCGATGCGACGCTTGCGAGAGGCTTTGAGCAATTCCGGCTTGGCCCGCTCCAGCGGCGTCATCGAATTGATCATCCCTTCGATGCGGCGAAGGTTTTTGTCGTCCATGCCTTGTGGCGACTGGGCGGCCGCCTGAGCGAACTGCGCGGGCAGTTTGTCCACCAGCGAGGAAATGCCGCCCATTTTT
>DATEEW010000008.1:0-7513 GCA_035280965.1 Burkholderiales bacterium | reverse complement strand
GGGTTTCGAGCTCGCCGAAGAATTCGAAGACCCGGACGATGGTCTTCTGTGGGAATGGCGACTCGCGCCGCTCAGTAGTTAGTTTTCACTCAGAGGAAACGAAAAGCCACTAGCGCCACGAAGGTCGGCGGTATCGCCGCGATCAGCAGATGGATAGGGCTGATCGCTTCTTCGTCGAAGCCGCCGCGCAAAATCGAATAGCCTGCCGGATTGGGTGCATTGGCGATTACAGTCAAACCACCGCCGGCCACGGCGCCCGCCACCAGCGAATATTTGAATTCGTCCGACAAACCCGGAACGAGCGAACCCAGATAGGTCAACGCGGCGTTATCCGTGATCGCCGTCAACGCGGCGGCTCCGATGAATACATTGTTCGCGCTCATTCCCTGCAGCAAGGGCTGCAACCACCATTGTTGCAAGCCGCCCAGCGTCACCAGCCCCGCCAGAAAAAACGCTACCAGCAAAGCTTCGCGCAAAATCAGCGGCGACTGAAACCGCTCATAAGCGTTCACCACACCGAGGAAAAACAAGAACAGCGCCATGAACACAACCGGGTGATGCGCAAAAAACACGATGCCGGCGAGAAAGAACAGGTGGATCACGACCAAGGCCAGAGGCGATCTCTCCGTCTCTCCGGCGGTCTTAGCTTTGTTCTCACTCAAGGCGATTAATTCACGACGAAAAACCAAGGTCACTATCGCCGCGTTCAGGAAGACCGCCGACGCGGCTTTCCAGCCGAAATTCTGCAGCATGAAGAGTAGATTCCAATCCCATGTCCCCGCCACCATCAAGACCGGCGGTGCCGCGAAATGCGTGAGCGTTCCGCCGATGCTTACGTTGACAAAAAGCACGCCGAGGGTGGCGTATTGCAGACTGTGGGACAACCCGCGACGATAATACCGATCGCGCAATAGCAGCGCGGCAAGGGTCATTGCCGCCGGTTCAGTGATAAAAGAACCGAGCAGTGGTAGGAAAGTCAGTGCGACAAAGTAAAGCGCCGGCGAACGGTTGAACGGCAATATCTTCGCAATCACGTATGTGAGCGCGAAGGCGGCGTTCAGCAGCGGACGCGAGGCGGCAACAACCATCACGACGAAGACAAACATGGGCTCGGTGTAGTTGCGCCCATCCAGATAGCTAACGGCGCTTTTGGTGCCGCCATGCGACACCATAAACAGGATCAGCACCAAGGCCCAGAATCCGAAAACCACTTCCACTTCGCCCAACAGATTGAACACGCCGGCATGTTTGGGATGCACATGTCCCAGATGATCGAAATATTTGGTGCTGAACGTGTGCAGAACGGCAACCGCGAACAACGCGGCTGCGCAGGATTCGATTATGGTCGGTGCGACGTTGTTCAATTGAGGGTGTTGTCGAAATCCGAAAAGGCCGCACTGCGCGGCAGCAGCGATTCTAGCCTAGGACGCCTACGTCAAACACCTTAACGCGCGATATACGTTAGACAGTAGCGGTGAACAGCTCTTCGATGGGAGCCGGAATAGAGAACAGATAGCCCTGTGCGTAGTCTACGCCGAGGGCCTGGAGATGGACCAGTTCTTCCGGGTGCTCGACGCGCTCGGCGACAGTCTTCATCGACAGCAAGCGGGCCAGAGTCTGAATACTGCTGATCATCGCCGCATTGATGCGATCGCGATGCACATTGGTCACAAAACTTCCGTCGATTTTGAGCACGTCGACCGGGAGGTCGCGCAACTGCGCGAGCGAGGTCATGCCTACACCGAAGTCATCGAGCGCAAAGCGCAGGCCTTTTAGTCGCAGCGACTGGATCAGTTCTCGCAGCACATGGATATTTTCGATGGCCGCGCTTTCGGTGACTTCGAAGCAGACCCTATCGAAAGGCACACCGTACTTGACCAACTGATCAAGAATATAAGGACCAATCGACTTGTCCTGCAATGTTTTCGCGGATAGGTTGATGCACATGGTGTTCAAATCCCGCCATTCGTTAGGCCCGAAAATATCGGCGCAGGCTTTGGCCGCGTTCGCGATCACCCAACGATCCACATCGTCCATGAGGCCATAGCGCTCGGCCGCCGGCAGGAAGGCGCTGGGCGGGATGAGGTTCCCGTGTTCGTCGAGCAGACGCACCAGCACTTCGAAATATTCACCCTTCGAGTTCGACGTGTTAACCGGCACGATGCGTTGCGCAAAGATACGTAGGCGATTCTCGTCGATGGCCTGCTGGATGCGCGATACAGCCTGCATTTCATGGCGCATCAACTCCAGTTGCCGATCGTCTTTTGAATGTACGCAAATCCGATTGCGCCCATTTCGCTTGGCCATGTAGCAGGCCATGTCAGCCGCTTTCTGTACGTTCGCCGCATCCACGAAGGATTTGTCCACCGCGACGACACCGATACTTGCGCCGATGCGAAACACGTTGTCTTCCCATACGAAGCGCATATCCGCCACTGTGCGGCGCAGTTCTTCGGCCAGGCGCATCGCTTTTTCGCCGGGGCAGTGGTACATCAACACCGCGAATTCGTCTCCGCCCAAGCGGGCGACCAGATCCGATTTACGGATATGCGATTGGAAACTAGTGGCCAGACGCTTGAGCAATTCGTCTCCGGCGGCATGACCGGATGTATCGTTGACGATTTTGAACTGATCCAGATCGAGCATAAGCACCGCATGAAGTGCATCGTCTTCCATCGAAGTCATGAGCGTTTCGAGCGCTGCTTCAAAAGCGCTGCGATTTGGCAGCCGAGTCAGCGCATCATGGGTCGCGCGCCAGTTGATCTCGCGAGCGGCAGCGCGCTGAATTGCCACATCACGGAAGACCACCACCGCCCCATGAACGATTCCGTAATCGTCCAAGATCGGCGCAGCTGAATCGTCGACCGGCACATCGCGCCCGTCCTTGGCCCGCAATATAGTGTTGACCGGCAGCGAGACCACCGTTTTTTCGAGAATCGCTCGCTTGGCGACGTCGTCCAGTCCGACACCGGTCTCTTCATGGAGAATGCAAAATACCGTGGAGAAAGGTCTCTCGAACGCCTCGCTACGCGACCAGCCGGTGATTTGCTCGGCCACCCCATTCATTGAGGTGATGCGACCTTCTGCATCCGTGACGATCACCGCGTCGCCGATGGAATGTAAAGTCACTTCCATCATTTCTTTTTCACGCTGTAAGGCTATTTCAGCGATACGGCGGGCCTGAGCCATCGCGCTGAACTCGTTGCGCACTTCCTGGAATTCGTGTGCGGCTTCATCGAATTCATAGCTACGTTCTGGAGTCAAAACGCCTTGCCCCAATAGGGCGATATCCCGCCTCAAGGCATCCAGGGGTTGCAGCATGCGAGACACCAACCACCAGATCATCGGTATCAGCAGCAACGATAAGGCGATCCCTGCGAAAAGCATCTGTTTCCACAACCGATCAAGTGCCGCCAACGCGTCTTGATGCGATTGAACGCTGACCAGCGTCCAATTCGCGCTGGAAACTTTGCTGAACGAGATAAGAGCTCGTTGACCGTTCGGTGCACGGCCCTCGATGTCCGGAAGCGTCGGATCGTTTAAACCTCGCGCGATATCGCCGGTCACTCCCAGCGTGCTGAAATGCCGGGTCAATCGATTGCGATCCTTATGCATCACGATGCTGCCGTCTTGCGACAGCAAAATGAAGTATCCGCTCTTGCCGATACTCACTTGTGAAACCGAAGCAAGCATGTGTGGATCGTTCAGGTCCAGCGAGGCCACAATCAGACCCTGCAGGATGCCGACCTCGTCATGAATAGGAAACGTCACTAGCACGACAGGATTGTTCGTGAGGCGGCTGATGAGCGGTTTGGAGATTGTCTTGGTGCCGCCATTGCTCAGTGAGTCGCGAAACCAGTCGCGGTCGGTAATCGAGAGTGAGCGCGTAGAAGGATCCAACGGGGGCACGGAGGCAATTCGATTCCCTTTCACATCCACGACAAGAACATTGCGAAACAAGGGGCGAACGCCGATTTGGCTGCCGAGATAGCGCTCCAACGAAGCGGGGTTATCAAGGAAATGCGAGGGAACGGCGGCGGCGAGCTGACTTAGGGAAGCTTGGGCGAGCAACAGTTTTTCGTCGATCTCGATCGCGACCCGCTGAGTCATCGCGCGCTGTTGTTCGACAACCGATCGGGTCACGCCGCGCTCCGACAAGTGAGATTGCAATGTCGTCACGGCAATCGTGCCAGCAGCCGCCAGCATAGCGGCAGTTAACGCTACACGACCTTTGAACGAATGCAGCAATTAAATCCCCAGCCCCTTTTTCACTCCTGAAGCTTAAGGCCAAGCGCCCCGTTCTAAAACGATAAATATGAGGCGAAAGCCTATTAATTCGGAGCGGTATGCACCCAAAGGGCGCTGGCCTCGCGAACGACATCTGACAGGGAGCCTTTTTTGTCGAATATTTCACGTAGCAGGCGGGCGTGATTGCGGCGTGTCGCAGTAAATTGCATGAGACGGCGAATGGCCGCCTCCGACCCGCGCGCGGCCGCGAAGGGTAAAACGGCTTCCAGCGTTGCACTCAATTCCTGCCACAACAGCACGTGTTGATGACTGGCCGGATCGATCAATCCGGCATCGAAGCCGAAGCGGCATGCCTGAAAACGGTTGTAGGTATATACCAAGTCGAGCTGGCGGTCGGGTTGCAAATCTCGACGTTCGAACAGATATGCGGCGAGCGCTTGCGCATAAGCCGCCAAATCTGCGGCGTGTTCGATGGTCAGCGGTGTATCGCAAACCCGCAATTCGATCGTGCCGTATTCGGGCTTAGGGCGAATATCCCAATAGAAGTCCTTCATACTTTTGACGATGCCGTAGCTGGCCATGGTATCGAAATAGGTTCCGAATTCGGACCAGCTCTGCATGAAAGGCATATAGCCGGATAGCGGAAAGGCGGTCACCACGTTCAGCCGCGAAGAATCGAAAGCCGTATCCGCGCCGTGCGTGAACGGAGATGAAGCAGACAGTGCAATGAAATGCGGCACGTAACGGCCCATCAGCAACGTCAGCCGCATCGCTTCGTCTCCGCTCGGCATGCCTATGTGCACGTGCTGCCCGAACACCGTGAATTGCTTGGCCAGATAGCCGTAGAGTTCGGAGATTTGCAAATATCGCGGGGTTTCGTAGATGCGACGTTCGCTCCACTCCTGAAAAGGATGCGTTCCACCGCCGGCGATTCCGATATTCAGCTTGTCGCATGCGTCGGCCAATACCACGCGCAATACATTTAATTCGTGCACGAGTTCCGCGTGAGTTGTGCAAATGCCTGTACTGATTTCAATCATGCTTTCGGTGATTTCCGGCTTGATCTCGCCGGGGTGTTGCTTTTTTCCGACCGCAGCAAGCAAATCGGAAGCGCCGCGCGTCAGGTTGTAATCGCGCGTGTTGACCAACTGGAGTTCCAGTTCGACACCCATGGTCAGCGGTTTGGAGATATTGAATTTCATGCACTACCCTTCCTGCGCAGCCTCGCCCGCGCGACGCAAGGCGAATTGGGTCGCGATCGGTCCGAAGAGTTCCAGAATTACGACGGCCGCAAGCACCACTGGTTCCACGCTTCCGCGCAATTGCGGGAACAAAGACGAAGTCTGATACACCATGACGACGGCCAGGCCGGACATCGGCGCAAGCGACAAGGACACCAGGCAGGCGTTACGCAGCGAGAGCCCAACCAGCGGCGACATGGCGAGTACGCCGATAGCCTTGCCGAGGAAGCGCACCAGCACGAAGGCAATGGCGGCCCATCCGGCGGTAACCAACACGCCGACATTCAAGCTTGCCCCCGTGACAACGAACAAAATGACATAAAAAAGCTGCCCCGCGCGGCCCGATTCGACCGCCATGAAGTGATGTTCGCGATCGAAATTTCGCATCATGGCGCCGAAAGCCAGTAGCGCCAGTAACACCGAGGCCTTCAGCAACAAAGTGATGCCGACGGTAAGCAACACCATGCCGATTACGACAATGAACTGTCGTTCCATGTTTTTGCCCACCATCGCCACCAAGCGCAAAGTGATGAGCGATGCGATCCAAGCGATCGTGATGGAGACGCCGAATAAATACAGCGGATGCACCAACACCAGCCACGCACTGCCCTCGTATTCCAAATGCACCCACGGCACGATCACCGTCAGCGCAAGAAAAGCCAGCACGCTATTGATCGCGACGAGTATCAACGCGCGCTCGGTGACTTGACCCTGGGCGCGTAAATCGGCAGCCACCCGCATCAATACCGCGGGCGAAGTCGACGCCGCGATGGCGCCCGCCAGAGCGGCAGGCAGCGCAGCGTATTCGAAAAAATAATGCAGCGTAAAAAACACAGCCAAGGCACCGCATAAGGCTTCGGCGACTCCCATCAGCACCAACGCGGGCGTACGACGCAACCAGTGCAAATCGAGGCGCTGCCCGAGTTCGAACAGAATCAATCCGATCGAAATATCAACGAATACGGTGAGTTCTTTCAGAACGGATTCGCCAAGAAAACCGAGGCCGCCGCTGCCCAACAAAAGGCCCGTAGCCGCGTAACCGGTAATGCGTGGGAGTTTCAATACACGCTGCGCAAGCTCGCCGCCCAAAAGCCCTGCGATGAGCAAAACTCCCACCCAGATCATTGGGTTGCCGAGCAAAGGCCAGTCGGGAAGAAAATAGGTGTCGGCCATTGATATTGTCGTTGTCGTCGATGTTTCCCCCGAACTGGAGGGATATGGTCGCACCCTCGCAACGGACGTGCCGTCCGCAGCGAGGAAACCTAGTCGCAGCGAAAATGCAGCGCGTCCGCCGCGCCCAAACCACTGGTGGACGCGCCCAATCCGATGCGCCCGCTACCGCGTAAAGGCACAAAAGAACGACGCAAGACGAACTCACGATCGCCGTCGAAATGAACAAAAGTGCCGTTGGCCGACAAATCAAGCAAAACGAATACCCCGCCGCGAAATTCGATGCGTCCATGCAGGCGCGAGGCACGCGGCTGGGGAATCACCAGATCGCAACCGGCTTCGCGACCGAGCGTGAACTCGCGATCGACTGGTGTGAGGATGAAATGTCTTTCGCGATAAGACAACGAAAGCTTCATCTCCGGATACTCGGCGCCCACCCCGGCCTGTTCCATGACAGTGAGGTCTTCGCTCCAACGCCAAATCACCTCATAGGTTTCCAGAGGCTGTTCTTTACCCCGCACATCGACCTCGCCGACGCGGCGCAGGCCGTGTTTTAGGTATTCCGGCAGCATGGCGACTGTGGGGCCGGTAGTCAGGATATGTTCGCCTTTGGCCATTTCGCTGATGCGTGCGGCGACATTCACCGTATCGCCGAAAACATCGCCATCACGTTGAATCACTTCGCCGGCATGGAAACCCAGACGTAGCGCGAGGCTGTCGTCGCGATCGGTCTGAGCGATTTGCATATCGACTGCCGCGCGTAAAGCATCCGCGGCGGTGGGGAAACTGCACATCAGACCGTCGCCGATGGTTTTAACCACGCGACCCTGACCCCCCACTGCAATCGCTTTCAT
>DATEEW010000007.1:0-5792 GCA_035280965.1 Burkholderiales bacterium | reverse complement strand
GGAGCATTAGCATGCGTATTCTGCATACCATGTTGCGAGTCGGCGATCTGGACCGTTCGATCCGTTTCTATACCGAAGTGCTCGGGATGAAGGAACTACGTCGGCACGATTACCCCGATGGAAAATTCACTCTAGCCTTCGTCGGCTACGGTCCGGAAAGTGAAGGCGCTGCCATCGAGCTCACCTATAACTGGGGCGTAGATCGCTACAACTTGGGTGATGCCTACGGACACATTGCGATCGAAGTCGAAGACGCGCATGCAGCCTGCGAAGCGGTTAAGGCGCGGGGCGGCAAGGTAACGCGCGAAGCAGGGCCGATGAAGCATGGCACGACCGTCATTGCCTTCGTCGAAGATCCGGACGGATACAAAATCGAATTCATCCAGCGCAAGACTTAAGGAATGTCTGATTAAGGGGCTGCAACCCCTTAAAATTGCCTCCGGCATAACGCCGCTTGCAGCGGCATTAGCCTTCGCCGCAATCCGGCCGCAGATTGTTCCCGCGAATTCAGGAAAGCAACTCGCTTAGTTCGCTTGCGGCGCTTCGGCCAAACTCCTGACTATCGAAACATAGTCGGCCACGCTCAGATTCTCCGGCCGTAATTGAGGATCGATGCCAAGCACCCCCCAGGCGTCGACCCCCACCACACCTTCCAACGCATTTCTTAGTGTCTTGCGCCGTTTCGTGAAGGCGGTGGTTACCACTTGGGCCAATAGACCTTCATCGCAGGTGTTCATCTGTTCGAGCGCCAATGGCCGCATTCGAACCACGGCGGAATCGACCTTGGGCGCCGGTTTAAACGATTCCGGCGGCACGTCGATCAATTTTTCCATCGCAAAGCGATATTGCAACATTACCGACAAGCGACCATATGCCGCACTCGAAGGTGCAGCCACCATTCGCTCCACGACTTCTTTCTGCAACATGAAATGCGCATCGTGCATCCGCGCCGCGTGTGGCTGCAGGCGAAATAGCAATTCTGTGGAAATGTTGTACGGCAAATTACCCACGACGCGAAATGGCGCTGGCAGAGTGTGGAAATCAAATTCCAGCACGTCGCCAGAATAAATGCTCAACTGTTCTGGTTTGAAGCGCGACTGCATTCGCGCGACCAGGTCGCGATCGATTTCGATGACATGAAGATGCGAGAGGCGTTGTAGCAGGGGCGCGGTCAGTACGCCCAAACCCGGACCGATTTCCACCATTATGTCGTCGGGCTGCGGATCGATAACCTGGACGATCGCGTTGATGATGCCTTGATCGACCAAAAAGTTTTGGCCAAAGCGACGCCGTGGAATATGGCCTTTCATCGTATGCGGAGCTTCAGTGGAGGCTCATATGCGCAGCATGTGATGCCGGAACTAAAACGACGGCGCGGAGTGTGTCCTTTCAACCCTCCACCTCATTCCGTCGTTTCAGTGCAAGCTCATGCGCGCAGCGCGTGACGCTGGAGCTAAAGCGACGCCGTGGAATGTGGCTTTTCATCGTAAGCGACGCTTCAGTGGAGGCTCATATGCACAGCATGTAATGCCGGAACTAAAGCGGCGACGGGGAGTGTGCCCCTTCATCGACTCATTCCGTTTCGCCGCTTCAGTGCAAGCTCATGCGCGAAGCGCGTGATGCCGGAACTAAAACGACGCCGAGGTATGTGGCTTTTCATCGTAAGCGGAGCTTTACTTAATGTGTCGCCGCTTGATGCTTCGCCATGGCGATGGCTAAATCGATGGCCTCGAACAGGCTCCCCGCATCTGCGCGCCCGCTTCCGGCCAGATCAAGCGCGGTGCCATGATCCACGGAGGTCCGGATAAACGGCAAACCCAGCGTGACGTTCACCCCGGCGCCAAAGCTCGCGTATTTGAGCACCGGTAAACCCTGGTCGTGATACATCGCCAGCACGCAGTCGCCTTGTGCGAGGAGTTGAGGCGTAAAAAGCGTGTCGGCGGGATAAGGTCCTCGCACATCCAGCCCTTCTGCACGCAGGTCGCGCAATACGGGCTCGATGATTTCGATTTCTTCACGACCCAGATAACCGCTTTCGCCGGCATGTGGATTCAACCCTGCAACCAGGATGCGCGGTCGTTCCAAACCGAAACGCTTGATTAAATCGCGGTGCATGATCGAAATCACGCGCCGCAGCCCATCTTCGGTCAATGCGCCGGCCACATCACCTAAGGCGAGATGCGTGGTCGCCAATGCGACCCGCAATCCGCCGCCCACCAGCATCATCACGACTTCCGATTGAGCATGGGCCGCCAGGTACTCCGTATGCCCTGTGAAAGAAATGCCCGCGTCGTTGATTACGCTTTTTTGCACGGGCGCAGTCACCATGGCGGAATAACGCCCGCTTTGACATCCTTCGATGGCCTCGTCCAACAAAGCCAAGACATATGGCGCGTTCGCCGCATCCAGTTTCCCCGGAACACAAGGGACATTCAGCGGAATATGTTGAATGCGAATCGCGGATGGAATCGCAGCGCACAGCACACGAGCGCGCTCAGCCATCAAGTTGCGATCGGCGAGGATCACCAACTCCGCGTCGAAGGCGCGTTTCGCTAGCTGGATACACAGATCGGGACCGATCCCGGCGGGCTCACCGGAAGTAAGCGCAATGGTGGGTCTGACCTTCACCGTTCTTCGAGTCGATATTCGACGAAGGCCCGATCACGAATGCTGCGCGCCCACTCTTGATAGGTTTCATCAATTCGCCGCTCTCGGAGAATTTTTCGCGCCTCCATTCGCTTGCGATCCCCCGTAACATCGGCGAGGCGACGCTCCAACACCTGGATTAAATGCAGTCCGAACTGGCTCTTTACGGGTTCGCTCATTTCGCCAGGCTTGAGCGCATTCATCGCTCTTTCGAATTCCGGAACCAAATCGCCCTGCTGCACCCAGCCTAAATCGCCGCCACGGCCCGCCGAACCATCGTCCGAATTCAAGCGCGCCAATTCCGCGAAATCCGCCCCTTGCAGCACCCGTTCACGCAACAGCCCCAGTTTACGATTCGCCTCGGCTTCGGAAACCAGTTCGTTGATGCGAACAAGGATGTGGCGAACGTGTGTCTGCTCCGATTGCAACGGCGCGTTGTCCCCGCCACGCCGCTCTTTAAGCTTAACGATATGAAAGCCCGCCGGACTACGCAAAATATCGCTCACTTGGCCCGGTTGCAACGTCGACAAAGCTCGGGCGAAGAGTTCGGGCAGTCGGTCATGCGGCCGCCAACCGATATCGCCACCCTTGAGGCCGTCCGGGGCATCGGAATAGCTTATAGCGAGTTCGCCGAAATTCTGCCCATTGCGTGCGCGGGCTTGCGCTTCCTGTGCACGCTTCAAGCGAGCAGTTACCTGATCCGGTGTCGCCTGCTCCGGCACGCGCACCATAATATGTGCGAAGTTGTATTCCACCGTGCCTTGATTCAGCTTGTTGTTCGGATCTTCCAGAAAATTGTCGATTTCGCTTTCGCTGATTTGGATGCGGTTATCGACCTCACGCTCTTTCAGTCGCTGAAGTGTCATTTCCTCGCGAATATCCAGCCTGAACTTGTCGTATGAAATCCCGTCGCGTTCCAGTGCAACCCGGAAATCGCTGATGGAAAGTTTATTCGATGCGGCGATCCGCGAAATGGCGGTATCTACGGCACGATCGTCAATGCGAATCCCAGAATCCCGCGCGAATTGCATTTGGGCGCGGTCCCCGATCATCCGTTCCAGAACCTGTTTTTCCATTACAGCGCGCGGGGGCAAATTGACGTTCTGCTGTTTTTGCAATTGACGCGTGACCACGGCGACCCGCTCATCCAAGTCGCGCTGTGTAATCACTTCGTTGTTGACGACCGCCACGATGCGATCGACCAATAACGCGCGGCGGGCGGGCAAAGACGGCGACAGCGTGCCGGCGGCAGGCGCTTCCAAATCCCGTACATTTGGAAAGCCGCCGGGCCGATCCGCAAATTGCGCAAACGCGCTGGCGCACAGTCCGATGGATGCAAGCGCCGCATAAATCCACTGTTTAATAACCATCCGGACCCACACTGCTCCAAGGTGAAATTACTTCGCTGCGATCGAACACATTGCCTTGGTTCGGATCGACATAATTGCTTTGCGTATAACCCGGAATACCCCGGCGCAGCGCCTCCAGCGGATTGGAGCCGAACCGCGAAAAACCGTTCAACTCCAGCTGAATGAAAAACAAATTGGTCTCTTGACGGCTCGATGTTTGGAAATGATGGTAGACCACTCGCATAATCCAGCAGCCTGCGTTGTATTCGATACCCGCCAGACGCTCGGCCAGCTTGTCGCCGTCGATATCGTAATTCAGGCGCGCCATGCCGTACCAGCCCTTGGCCAGCGGCCATTGCCCCGACACATCAATGCTCTCAATGGCGCCAATCGTCGTCTGACTCTCATTGGTATAACGATAAGAAACGTTTGCAATACTTGCCGGGGCAGGCGAATAGCGAACGCCTGTATTGAAGCGCTCCACCTCTTTCTGACCGGCATCGTATTGAATACCTGAATCCACGTGCCAGTCGCGCGCAAGACGGCCAGACAAAGCGGCCAGAATTGAAGACTCCGAACTACTCCGCTGCCCGCTACCGTCGGTTAGTGCCACGCGTTGATCGTCGAAGTAATACCGTTGACCCACCAGTCCACGAATCAGTTCTTGGCCCGTAGTCGGGTCGATCAAGCGGGAAGTGACCGCGGCAGTCAACTGGTTCGCCTCCGCAATGCGGTCACCGCCAACAAAAATATTCTCGGAAAAAATTTGCCCGAAACTCAAGTCAGCCAAGCTGGTGTCGAACACGGGCAGATCGTTTTGTTCGCGATGAGGAACGCGCAAATAATAAAGGCGCGGCTCCAAAGTCTGCACCCAGTCCCGCCCCAGCCAAGCGGTGTCGCGCTCGAACACTACGCTTGAATCCACGCTGAAAATAGGGACGAAACGAGATGGGGTTCGATCTTCCGTACCGGGCACGTCACTGAGGTTGTACCAAGTAGAGTGCACGCCCGCTTTCGGTTTGATATATCCGCTAGTGCCGTTGAATGGAAAAGCGATGCTGGGATAAAGGATCGTCCGACGGCCTTCGTCAACGTTCGAGTCCGGATGTGTGAACGAAACGAACTCGCCGGTCGTGCCCAAATCAAGGAACCGATTGTCCTGATTCAACGCGGTGAACAGAATCTGCGGTTCGCGCTCATAAGGTTCAGCAATCGGATTGAACGGATCCTGCAATGTCTGGAACTTCTGGATGCGGGCACGCGCGGTCCACCAGTTCGAACCGGCGTATTGAATATAGCCTTCGCGCGGCAAATGCGTCTGCGTCGCAACGGACAACCGACTGGATAAATCGCGAAAATAATCGTCGTCCGAAACCTTATTGATATTTACCGCACCGGACCAGCCATTGCGAAAATTGGTCGCATGTTGCAAGAGCAAGCCCCAGCGATCGCTACCTTCCTCTTCATCCTCGGGCAACACTTCATAACGAGCGACGCCGTTATGATACGGCTGCAGATAGCGGAATTCGCTGAGCAACTGCACGCCCCTTTTTTCCATAAAGCGCGGCGTAAAGGTCGCATCGTAGTTCGGTGCAATGTTCCAATAAAAAGGCACCGCGACCTCCGGGCCGCTGTCGCCACTCGCGCCTAATGTCGGCGGCAGAAAACCGGTCTTGCGATTGTTGTTGAGCGGAAATTCGAACCACGGGATTTCGGGCGTTGTTGCGCCCAGAAAGCTCAAGCTGAAATTTCGAGCGACAGCAACTTCACGGCTCATGTCGATATGCAATTCGTCCG
>DATEEW010000006.1:0-6081 GCA_035280965.1 Burkholderiales bacterium | reverse complement strand
CATGATGGTCAATGCGCCTTTTTGCGCGCCGACTTGCCCGCCGGAAACCGGGGCGTCAAGAAAGTGCAACCCGCGCGTCCGCGCCTCACCGTAGAGCGCCTTGGCGGCAGCTGCTGAAATGGTGCTGTGATCGATAAAGATTGCGTTGCGCCGGATGCTTCCGAATGCACCCTCCGGGCCGAGCGTGACAGCCTTGATATCGTCGTCATTTCCGACACATGCGAATACGAGGTCCGCGTCCATGGCGGCTTCGGCAGGCGTCCCCGCGATTTGACCACCGTATTGAGCTGTCCAGGCGTCCGCTTTGCTGCGCGTGCGGTTGTATACCCGGAGCGTATGACCTGCCTGAGCGAGGTGCCCCGCCATGGGAAAACCCATTACCCCAAGGCCGATGAAAGCCAATTTCAGTGTCTGCATTCGAAATACACCTCAGGAAGCCCCGTTGAAACCCAACGCTGAAGATCCGCGTTGCCCTGAATATATGGAGGTTTTCAAAAAACGAAGCCTCAGTGTCGTCTATTTGACCCGACTCGCCCGGCATTATAGGGAGCGAGGCGCGGCCTCTGCAGCCGAGGCCGCGGCGCGATGGAAAAATCGCCCGTATTGCGCGATAATTCAACGCTTTTCCGGGCGGTGCCTTGCCGTCCCTCAGCCCATCTCGGCCCTCCCATGACCCAATCCGCAGTAGTAAGTCCCGCCGGCTCCGTTCAGCGTGACATGAGCAATGCCATTCGCGCCCTCGCTATGGACGCGGTGCAAGCGGCCAATTCCGGCCATCCTGGTATGCCCATGGGCATGGCGGAGATTGCAGTCGCGCTATGGCATCGACATCTGCGACACAGCCCGACGCATCCCCAATGGTTCGAACGCGATCGCTTCGTGCTTTCGAACGGCCATGGTTCGATGTTGCTCTATTCGTTACTGCATTTGACGGGTTACGAGTTGCCCATCGACGAGTTGAAGCGCTTCCGGCAATTGCATTCCAAGACGCCGGGGCATCCGGAATTCGGTTATGCGCCCGGCGTGGAAACGACGACCGGACCACTGGGACAAGGTCTTTCGAATGCGGTGGGCATGGCGCTCGCCGAAAGACTGTTGGCCGCGGAGTTCAACCGCCCCGGTCACGAAATCGTCGATCACCACACCTATGTGTTCCTCGGCGACGGTTGCCTGATGGAAGGTATTTCGCATGAAGTCTGCTCGCTCGCCGGTGTGTGGGGACTGGGCAAACTGATCGCGCTCTACGACGACAATCGCATTTCCATCGACGGGCATGTCGATCCCTGGTTCGCCGACGATACGCCCAAGCGCTTCGAAGCCTATGGCTGGCACGTGATTCCCAACGTGGACGGCCACGATGTGGAAGCGGTGGATGCGGCCATTCGCGCCGCGCAAGCCGTGAAGGATCGCCCCACGCTGATTTGCTGCAAGACAATCATCGGCAAAGGTTCGCCCAACAAAGCGGACTCGCACGACGCGCATGGCGCACCTCTGGGCAAAGACGAAATCGCATTGACGCGCGCAGCGATCGGTTGGAACTACGCGCCCTTCGAAATTCCGCAGCACGTTTACGAAGCCTGGGACGCGCGCGCCAAAGGCGTCGACCTCGAACGCGATTGGCAGCAGCGCTTTGCGGCGTACGCCAAAGCATTTCCGGAATTGGCCGGCGAATACACGCGACGCATGACGGGCAAGCTGCCTGCCAATTGGAGCGAAGTCGCCGCTGCCTTGATCGAAAAAGTGAATGCGAAGGCGGAAACGGTTGCCACGCGCAAAGCTTCGCAAATCGCTATCGAAGCGCTGACGCCCTCGCTGCCGGAGTTTGTGGGCGGCTCCGCGGATTTGACCGGTTCCAATCTGACCAACTGTTCGCTCTCCAAGCCTGTGCGCGGCAAGGAGGGCGGCGGCAACCACATCAACTATGGTGTGCGTGAATTCGGCATGAGCGCCATCATCAATGGTTTCGCGCTGCACGGCGGCTTCATCCCGTACGGCGGCACTTTCCTGACTTTTTCCGACTACGCGCGGAACGCGGTGCGCATGGCGGCTTTGATGAAGGCGCGCAGCATTTTTGTCTATACGCACGATTCCATCGGCTTGGGCGAAGACGGACCGACGCACCAGTCGGTTGAACATGCGAGCGCCCTACGCCTGATTCCGAATCTGGATGTCTGGCGTCCCAGTGACACGGTTGAATCCGCCATCGCATGGATTGCATCGGTTGAACGCATTGACGGCCCCGCGGCTTTATTGTTCAGCCGCCAAAACGTCGCGTTCCAGAAGCGCGACGCGCAAACGATTGCCAATGTTCGGCGCGGCGGTTATGTCCTTGCCGATGTGACGAAGCCTCGCGCAGTAATCATCGCCACCGGTTCCGAAGTGCCGCTCGCATTGAGTGCGCAAGCGCAATTGAGCGAAGAAGGTATCGATGTCCGGGTGGTGTCAATGCCTTGCGCCGATGTCTTCGATCGCCAGGATCTGGCTTATCGTCAAAGCGTGCTGCCACGCGGGTTGCCGCGTGTCGCCGTCGAGGCAGGCGTCACTGACTATTGGCGCAAGTATGTGGGCTTGGAAGGCGGGGTAGTAGGTATCGACCGTTATGGCGAATCGGCGCCCGCACCCGAGTTGTTCAAGTTTTTCGGCATTACCGCGGAAGCGGTGGTGGCCGCGGTAAAAGCATTGGTTTGAATTTTTTGCGCCCGGCATCGTCGGGCTTTTGATGCATCGTTTTCCAGCGGAGCGTAGTGATGACTATTCGGGTTGCGATTAATGGTTATGGCCGGATCGGCCGCAATGTGTTGCGCGCTTTATACGAAGGCGGGAAGAAACACGATATTCAAATCGTTGCGATCAACGATCTCGGCAATGCACAGACGAACGCACATCTGACGCGTTACGACACCGCGCACGGTAAATTCCCCGGCACCATAGAGGTTGAAGGCGAAGAGATGATCGTCAACGGCGATCGCATTCGCGTCTGCGCCAAACGCAATCCCGCAGAACTGCCCTGGAAAGAATTGAACATCGACGTCGTCTATGAGTGCACGGGCTTGTTCACCAGCAAGGAAAAAGCTTCTGCGCATCTGACAGCCGGCGCGAAGAAAGTCATCATTTCCGCCCCCGGCGGCAAAGATGTCGATGCAACGGTCGTCTACGGCGTGAATCACAACGTGCTCAAAGCGAGCGATACGGTGATTTCCAATGCGTCCTGCACCACCAACTGCCTTGCACCCATGGTCAAGGCGCTGGATGACGCCGTCGGCGTGGTCAACGGTCTAATGACCACCATCCATGCCTATACCAATGATCAAGTGCTCACCGACGTGTATCACGAAGATTTGCGTCGCGCTCGCTCGGCCACCATGTCGATGATTCCGACCAAGACCGGTGCCGCCGCCGCGGTGGGTCTGGTGTTGCCGCACCTGAACGGCAAACTCGACGGCTTCGCCATGCGCGTCCCGACCATCAATGTGTCGGTTGTCGATTTGTCCTTCGTTGCCAAGCGCGCCACCAGCGTCGATGAAATCAACGCCGCGGTGTTGAAAGCTTCGCAAGGCGCGCTCAAAGGCGTGCTTGAATACACCAAGGAGCCGCTGGTTTCCATCGACTTCAACCACAACCCCGCGTCTTCGGTATTCGATTCCAGTCTGACCAAGGTTTCGGAAGGAACGCTCGTCAAGGTCTGCTCGTGGTATGACAACGAGTGGGGATTTAGTAACAGAATGCTTGATACAACAGTGGCGTTAATGACCGCGAAATAACTCGCACAATGATGAAATTCCCACTCGTTGCGGCGGAGGCTAACTTGGCCATGTATGGTCAAGTTAAGCGAGCGTTTGCGAGCGGCCGGAGTCACAATGCTCACAGGATTCAGTAATCGCATGCTGGATACCACTGTTGCTTTAATGAACGCTAAGTAAACACGGAGCCGCTGACCCCCATTCGTTGCGACGTAGGCTAACTTGATCGCTATGCGATCAAGTTAAGGAACGAAGTTCCGGCCGAAGCCACAATGATGGGGCTCGGAGTGAAATACTAAAAATGACCATCCTCAAACTCACCGATCTCGATTTGGGCGGCAAGCGCGTGTTCATTCGCGCGGACCTCAATGTGCCGCAGGACGACGCGGGCAAGATTACGGACGACACGCGCATTCGCGCGTCTCTGCCCGCGATCCAACATGCGATGAAAGCTGGCGCTCGCGTGATGGTTACCTCGCATCTGGGGCGTCCTACAGAGGGCGAATTCAAGGCTGAAGATTCTCTCGCTCCCATTGCGGCGCGCATGGCCGAGCTGCTCGGCAAGCCGGTGCCTTTGATTCAAAACTGGGTGAGTCAAGGCGAGGTTGCGCCCGCAGCAGGCGAGGTTGTGTTGCTGGAAAATTGTCGCGTCAACAAAGGCGAAAAAAAGAACGACGAAGCGCTCGCCAAGAAAATGGCATCGCTTTGCGACGTTTATGCGAACGACGCTTTCGGCACGGCGCATCGCGCCGAAGCGACCACGCACGGGATCGCGAAATTTGCACCGATTGCCTGCGCGGGACCCTTAATGGCGGCCGAAGTCGAAGCGTTGAGTAAAGCCTTGAAGAATCCGGCGCGGCCTTTAGTCGCCATCGTGGCTGGTTCGAAAGTGTCGACCAAGCTCACCATCCTGGCTGCGCTCGCCGATAAAGTGGATCACCTGATCGTCGGCGGCGGGATCGCGAATACTTTCATTCTCGCCGCGGGCGGCAAAATCGGGAAATCACTGGCCGAGTCTGAATTAGTGGATGAAGCAAAGAAGATCATCAGCGCGCTCGCAGCCAAGGGTGGCGCAGTGCCCATTCCTACCGACGTTGTTTGCGCAAAGGAATTTTCCGCAAACGCCAAGGCGGAACTGAAAAATGTGTCAGATGTCGTTGTAGACGACATGATTCTGGATATCGGCCCGCAAACTTCCAAAGCTTTAGGCAAAATTTTGGCTGAAGCCGGCACCATCGTTTGGAATGGTCCGGTAGGTGTGTTTGAATTCGAGGCTTTTGCAAACGGCACTAAAGATATCGCTCACGCGATCGCCCAAAGTAAGGCTTTCTCCATTGCGGGCGGGGGCGACACCTTGGCGGCGATCGCCAAGTTCGGCGTAACCGACAAGATTTCTTATATTTCTACCGGCGGCGGCGCCTTCCTGGAATTCCTGGAAGGCAAGAAACTTCCCGCAATCGACATTCTGGAACAGCGTGCAGCGCAATAGGCGCGCGTTCGACCGATCACTCACTACTTAGCAAACTAGATAAGAATTAGGAGAACCCATGCTCTCGCATCAAAATCGTTTTTCGTCCGGCGCCGAGCGCCCGCGCGCGACCAAGATTGTCGCCACGCTGGGGCCCGCCTCGAGCGACCTGGAAACGCTGGAGCGCATGATTCGTGCAGGTGTCGATGTAGTGCGCATGAATTTCTCGCACGGTACCGCCGAAGATCACATGAAGCGTGCTGAGATGGTGCGCGAAGCCTGTCGTCGCGCCGGTCGCACCGTCGGCATCATGGCCGATTTGCAGGGCCCGAAAATTCGCGTCGGCAAGTTCAAGGACACACGCGTTACGCTGGCGGTGGGCAGCCGTTTTATTCTCGATTCCAATTGCGAGCTCGGCGATGAAACGCAAGTCGGCCTCGACTACAAGGAACTGCCACAAGATGTGCGGCCCGGCGATGTGCTGTTGCTCGATGACGGCAAAATCGAATTCGAGGTAGAGAAGGTCGAAGGCACCAAGATTCACAATATCGTTCGCCAGGGCGGCGTGCTGTCGAACAACAAAGGCATCAACCGCGTAGGCGGTGGATTGACCGCGCCGACCCTGACGCCCAAAGATATGGAAGACATCCGTATCGCGGCGAAGATCCAGGCCGACTATCTGGCAGTGTCCTTTCCTAAAAGCGGGAAGGATATGTACATGGCGCGCGAACTGTTGCGCGCCGCCGGCGGTGACGCCTTGCTGATTGCGAAAATTGAGCGCGTTGAGGCCGTGCAGTTGTCCGCATACGAAGACATTCTCGCCGGTAGCGACGGCATCATGGTGGCGCGCGGCGATTTGGCGGTGGAAGTGGG
>DATEEW010000005.1:0-12328 GCA_035280965.1 Burkholderiales bacterium | reverse complement strand
GGGCGAGGCGAAACAATTGATGGCCGAGCGAGGGATCGAGGTGCGGCGATGAGCGACTGGTTGGACGAAGTCGCTTATGACAAGGATGGCCTCGTTCCAGCGATCGCGCAGGATGCGCAAAGCGGCAAGGTGCTGATGTTCGCCTGGATGAACCGTGACGCGTTGGAGGAGACCGCGGCTACCGGCAACGCTGTTTATTTCTCCCGTTCGCGCGGCAAGCTGTGGCGTAAAGGCGAGGAATCGGGCCATTTCCAGCGCGTCCGCGAAATTCGCATGGATTGCGATGAAGACGTTATCCTGCTGCAAATCGAGCAGATTGGCGGCATTGCCTGCCATACCGGCCGCGAGCGCTGCTTTTACCGCAAGCTGGTGGACGGCCGCTGGATCGTTACCGAAGCGCCGTTGAAAGACCCTCAGGACATTTATAGAAAATGACCGCCCCAACTTCCGATGTACTGGCGCGCCTCGCCCAGGTGGTCGAGAGCCGCCGCCACGGCGATCCGGAAAAATCCTACGTCGCGCGCTTGCTGCACAAGGGTGAAGACGCGATCCTGAAGAAAATCGGCGAAGAAGCGACCGAGCTCGTCATGGCCGCTAAAGACGGGGCGCGGGACCAGATCGTCGCCGAAATGGCCGATTTATGGTTTCACTGTCTGGTGGCACTGACACATTACGGTGTGCGACCTGAGGACGTGTTGGCGGAACTCTCGCGCAGGGAAGGTTTGTCGGGTTTAGACGAGAAAGCGGCCCGCAAGGACGCCGAGCGGGGCCGCAGCGACAAAATTTAAAGGATTTTTTCCTGATGAGCGACCCAAACTGTATTTTCTGCAAAATCGTTCGGGGAGAAATTCCCGCCAAAAAAGTCTATGAAGATAAAGAGGTGCTCGCATTTCTCGATATTCATCCGCTTGCACCGGTTCATGTGTTAATAATCCCGAAACTTCACGTCGCCTCGCTTGCCGAATGCGATAGCGGTCACCAGGAAATGCTCGGCAAATTGCTGCTTCTGGCGCCCAAAATCGCACAGGAGCAGGGGGCGAAAGACGGTTTCCGCAGCATCGTGCAGACAGGCAGGGTGGGCGGGCAAGAGGTGTATCATCTTCATGTACACGTACTCGGCGGGCCGCATAAATTGCCCCCGATGATTCCGCGAGCTTAAAGGAGTAGGGCAATGGGTTCCTTCAGCATCTGGCACTGGCTGATCGTTTTGGTCATCGTAATGATGGTTTTCGGCACCAAGAAATTGCGCAATATGGGTGCCGATCTGGGCGGTGCGGTAAAAGGCTTCAAGGAAGGCATGCGGGAAGACAGCAACGCCGCTTCCGCGAACTCGCCGCAAGTGGGCACGCGCACCATCGACTCCGAAGCCAAACACGAGTCAAGCAACAAGGTATAAAGCTTCCTACGTTTGAACGACTAGAAGATGCCGGGGCCGCCCGGCGTCTTTTTTTGTCGATCACGCACAGAAACGCATACACATGTTCGACATCGGTTTTTCCGAACTTTTCGTCATCGGCATCGTGGCGCTGGTCGTCATTGGCCCGGAACGACTGCCGCGCGTCGCGCGCACGGCGGGGCATTTGTTCGGCCGAATGCAACGCTACGTCAGCGATGTAAAGGCCGATATCAATCGCGAAATGGAATTGGAAGACCTGCGCAAAATGCGCGATCAGTTCACCGATGCCGCGCGTTCGGTGGAACAGGACATGAAACGTGTCGGGCAGGACGTGGAAGCGGCAGCCGATGAAATTGAACATAGCATCGCCGCCCCGGCATCGGTTACAGAAGAGGTCGCGCCGCCTACGGCCAAGCCATGAACACCCAAGAAGGTTTTATTTCCCATCTGATCGAATTGCGTTCGCGCTTGATGAAAGCGTTGGGTGCGGTGTTGGTGATGTTCATCATCGTGGGATTTATCTGGCCCACTTCGCAAACGCTCTATTCCTGGTTCGCCGAGCCGATGCTTGCGGCGCTGCCCACGGGCGGGCAGATGATCGCAACCGATGTGGTGGGCGTTTTTCTAGTGCCCATAAAAGTCGCCGCGCTCGCGGCCTTCGTGTTGGCTTTGCCGGTCGTGTTGTATCAGGTGTGGGCCTTCGTCGCCCCTGGACTGTATGCGCACGAAAAAAGGCTGGTGCTGCCCCTGGTATTCGCGAGCTCGGTTCTATTTCTGATCGGGATGTCGTTCGCCTACTTCCTGGTGTTTCCGACGGTGTTTAAATTCATGAGTTCCATTGCGCCGGAGGGCGTGGCGTGGATGACGGACATCGAGAAATATTTCAGTTTCGCGCTAACCACCTTTCTAGCCTTCGGTTTGACCTTTGAAGTACCGGTGGTGGTCATCGTGCTGGTGCGAGCGGGCGTGGTCTCGATTGAGGCGCTGAAGACAGCGCGACCTTATGTGATCGTAGGGGCTTTTGTCCTCGGCGCGATTTTTACGCCGCCCGATGTGATTTCGCAGTGCCTGCTCGCCATTCCGCTATGGTTGCTCTACGAGCTGGGCATCGTGCTGGCGCGCTTCGTCGGAAAATCCGCTCATAGCGACGATTGGGCTTCGACCACCGAAGCGGAATAACGCTACTGCGGTCGCACTTGTTTAGGTCGCCGACCCACGACGATTTCCAATTCCAATTCCTTTCCTTCGCGACGTACGCGCAATGGCACTTTGCTGCCCGGTTTCAATTCGGCAACAACGTTCAACATCGTTGTCGGATCGTCAATGTTTCGGCTATCGATTGCCAGCAACACATCGCGTACGCGCACGCCTGCTTGCGCAGCGGGGCCGCCGGCGACAACGCCAGCAATCACGGCGCCTTGTGTGTCGGGAAGCTTAAAAGCCTCGGCCAATTCTTCCGTGACCTGCTGCGCTTCCACCCCAATGAAGCCGCGTGTGACTTCGCCGGTTTCGATGATTTGTTCCATCACCTGCTTGGCGGTCGAAACCGGAATGGCGAAGCCGATACCTAGCGAGCCGCCGGTGCGGGAAAAGATTGCGGTGTTCACGCCCACCAGTGTGCCGGCGCTATCGATCAATGCGCCGCCGGAATTGCCTGGATTGATGGCGGCATCGGTTTGAATGAAGTTTTCGTAAGTGTTGATGCCCAGATGCGTGCGGCCCAATGCACTGACAATCCCCAGCGTAACCGTCTGTCCGACGCCGAAGGGGTTGCCGATTGCAAGCACCACATCGCCTACATGCACGGTATCTAAACTGCCGAAAACGATCGCGGGTAAGGCTTTTTTAACTTCGATCTTCAATACCGCCAAATCGCTTTCAGGATCGGTCCCCACTACTTTGGCCGGGAGGCGCGTATTGTCGGCTAGGAGCACTTCGATTTCGTCCATGCCTTCGACCACATGGTTGTTGGTCAGGACATAGCCTTTCTCGTTGACGATCACGCCCGAGCCCAGACTATTCATCGTCTGCGGTTCGTCCAGGCTGTCACCGAAGAATTCCCTGAATACCGGGTCTTCCATCAACGGATGGCGCGGCGCTTTGGCGGCGCGGGAGGTGAAAATGTTCACCACCGCAGGTGCCGCCCTCATTACCGCCTCGTTATAGGAGGCTGCAGCGGGCTTCGACTTGGCCAGCAAATCGGGCGCGCTTTGTTTGATGATGACTTCTGACAGGCCTTCGCCTTCCTTGCCGCCCAGCCATTCCGGACGCAAGGTGATGATGACGAATAGGATGCCGAGCGCGACAGTCGCGGTCTGGCAGAAAATCAGCCACAGTCGATGCAGGCTCATGCTTTAAAGGATCGAATCGGGTCAGTTATTGAGTTGCCGCGAGCCGTTTTAATTACGGCGTCTGCGGGGATGCATCGGCGCTCAGCTACAATTCCGGCTTTCATGCCGCGAGCTGTCGACAATGCAACGTGATGAGCTGGCTCTCTATCTAGAGCAATTGCTCGATATCTCCCATGTACGGGATTATTGCCCAAACGGCCTGCAGGTGGAAGGCCGGGCGGAGGTGCGCCGTATTGTCACGGGGGTGACTGCGAGCGCCGCTTTGATCGAGGCTGCAAAAGCCCAGGCAGCCGATGCAATCATTGTCCACCACGGCTATTTCTGGAAAGGCGAGGACGCGCGCGTGGTCGGAACGCGCAAACGCCGAATCGCCGCGCTTCTGGGTGCCGATATCAATCTATTCGCCTTTCACCTACCCCTCGATCTGCATCCGGAATTGGGCAATAACGCCCAACTCGCGCTGCAGCTCGGCATGATCGAGGAGGGACGCGCCGGCGAGCAGAACCTGCTTTGTTATGGGCGACTCGAAACGGCTTACACGCTGCGCGAATTCGGACGGCATATTGAAGCGCGTCTGGGGCGCACACCGCTTTTGATCGGTGATCTTGATCGACCGGTGCGTCACCTGGCTTGGTGCACGGGAGGCGCACAGAATTACTTCGAAAACGCGCTTCCCTTGGGTGTGGATGCCTATCTCACGGGCGAAATTTCGGAGCAGCATGTGCATCTTGCGAGGGAATCGGGCATTGCCTTCATTGCGGCCGGGCACCATGCAACGGAACGTTATGGCATTCAGGCCTTGGGTACGCATCTCTCCGAGCGTTTCGGCCTGGAACATCGTTTTATCGATATCGATAACCCGGTCTAGAGACGGTATTCGGGGTTTTCTGTGTCCCGTTTTCTTCAAACACATCAGCCCCTTAGCATCAAAAATTTGAAATCGACCGGCCCACTCGGTACAATCCGGCGGTTTGATTTCCGCTATTTCCTTCTTCTTGCAAAACCCCTAGGAGCTTCTCCTTCATGAGCAACTCTACCCAAGCGACCGTCGCGGACGCTGGCGAGCCCGATCAAGGTCGCCGGACGATCCTGCTGGCGACCTGTGTGGCTGGAGGCGGCGCTGCCGCCGCGACGGCATGGCCTTTTATCGCCAGTATGAATCCCTCTGAGCGTGCCAAAGCGGCCGGCGCTCCGGTCGAAGCCGATATTTCCGGCATGGCACCGGGCGATCAGCGCGTTTTCGAATGGCGCGGCAAACCGGTGTGGGTACTGCGCCGCTCGCCTGAAATGCTGGCCTCGCTGAAAGAGGTGGAAAGCAAGCTCGCCGACCCGGCTTCGAAAAAAGAAAACCAGCCCGCTTACGCGAAAAACGAAACACGTTCGCAGAACCCCGAATATATGGTGGTCGTGGGGATCTGTACGCATCTGGGCTGTTCCCCAAGCAACAAGACAAAGGCGGACCCGGCACTGGGCGCCGATTGGCCCGGTGGATTCTTCTGTCCCTGTCACGGTTCCAAATTCGATTACGCGGGTCGCGTCTATTCGAATATGCCGGCCCCTGAAAACCTGATCGTGCCGCCTTATCAATTCCTGTCTGAAAGCCGGATTCTCATCGGCGAAGACAGCAAGGGAGCCTAAGCAATGGCGAATACCGCTCCGCTCAATACCGATAAAGTTGCGCGCAACTCCGTCTGCGGCCGTTTTCTAGGCTGGATCGACGACCGTTTTCCGCTGACTGTTTTGTGGAATTCGCAAGTCGCCGAGTACTACGCGCCGAAAAACTTCAACGTCTGGTACTACTTTGGTTCGCTCGCACTGCTCGTGCTGGTGAATCAAATCATCACCGGCATTTTTCTCACCATGCACTACAAGCCCGACGCAACGCTCGCGTTCGCTTCGGTCGAGTACATCATGCGCGATGTGCCCTGGGGTTGGTTGATCCGCTATATGCATTCGACTGGCGCGTCGGCCTTCTTCATCGTCGTCTATCTGCATATGTTCCGTGCGCTGCTCTACGGTTCGTATCGCAATCCGCGCGAACTGACCTGGATTTTCGGCGTGCTGATTTTCCTGTGCTTGATGGCTGAAGCCTTCTTCGGTTATCTGTTGCCCTGGGGTCAGATGTCCTTCTGGGGCGCGCAGGTGATCGTGAACCTTTTCGGGGCGATTCCTTTCGTCGGCGAAGATCTGTCGCTGTGGATTCGCGGCGACTACGTGGTGTCGGATGCCACGCTGAACCGCTTCTTCGCGCTGCATGTGATCGCGATCCCGTTGGTGCTCTTGGGCCTGGTGGTGGCGCACTTGATCGCGCTACATGAAACCGGTTCGAACAATCCGGAAGGCGTCGAAATCAAGAAACATATCGATCCCAAGACCGGTCATCCGCTGGACGGCATTCCCTTCCACCCCTATTACACCGTGAAGGACGCTTTCGGGGCAGCGGTGTTCCTGCTGGTGTTCTCAATCATTCTGTTCTTCGCGCCGGAAATGGGCGGGTACTTCCTCGAGTACAACAACTTCATTCCCGCCGACCCGCTGAAGACGCCGCCGCATATCGCGCCGGTGTGGTACTTCACGCCGTTCTATTCGATTCTGCGTGCGACCACCGAAAACGTGATGATCTACTTGGCGGCGTTCGCTGCGCTGATCACCGTGATGAGCTTCCTCAAAGCACGCAGCAGCGGCGCGAAAATGGCGGCGCTGATTGTCGGCGTTGTGGTTGTTGCCGGCATGTTCTTGCTCGAAGCCAAGGTCTGGGGCGTGATTCTGATGGGCGTCTCGGTGCTGATTTTCTTCTTGCTGCCCTGGCTCGATTACAGCCCGGTGAAGTCCATCCGCTACAAAGGGCCGATTTACAAAATCGCGCTGACCCTCTTCATCATCAGCTTCTTCGTCCTCGGCTACCTGGGCGTGCTGTCGGTCACCGCCGG
This sequence comes from Burkholderiales bacterium, assembly GCA_035280965.1. GTDB lineage: Bacteria > Pseudomonadota > Gammaproteobacteria > Burkholderiales > SG8-39 > DATEEW01. The sequence continues at coordinate 5,651 of DATEEW010000005.1, read as the reverse complement.
CCGCACTCTGACGGCGCAGATTTTCATGTTCGTCTACTTCGGTTTCTTCTTGCTGATGCCTTGGTACTCCACCATGGACAAGACCAAGCCCGTACCGGAAAGGCTGCCCTCATGAAGTTAAGAAAAATCCTTGCTGCTCTCGTGCTGTCGCAGCTGATGGCGGTCCCCGCATTCGCAAATGAAGCAGAGGTCAAACTCGATCACGCTGAAATCAATGTGAGCGATGTTGCGAGTCTGCAATCCGGCGCACGCACGTTCGTGAACTACTGTTTGAATTGCCACAGCGCCTCGCTGGTGCGTTACAACAGTCTGCAGAACATCGGTTTGACCGAGCAACAGATCAAAGACAATCTGATGTTCACCGCGGACAAGATCGGCCAGCCGATGAACGTCGCCTTTCCGGCCAAAGACGCTAAAGAAGCCTTTGGGGTCATCCCGCCGGATCTGTCGGTCATCGCCCGTTCACGCGGTGCGGATTGGCTTTACACCTATCTGCGCGGTTTCTATCGCGATCCGAAGACCGTGACGGGATGGAACAACGTTGCTTTTCCCAATGTGGGTATGCCGCATGTTCTATGGAAACTCCAAGGCGAACGCAAGCTGACACATGTACCGGTCATGCGCGACGGTAAACCGGTGGAAGCGCACGGTCATCCGATGACCGAAATGAAATGGGAAACCATCAAGCCCGGCACGATGAGCACCGCCGAATATGACCGCACGGTTCGCGATCTGGTGAACTTCCTGGTCTGGATCGGCGAGCCGCATCAGAACGCCCGTCATAACATCGGCGTCTGGGTGGTTCTGGCCTTGGTTTTGTTGATTGCTCTGACCTTCGCATTGAAGAGTGCGTACTGGAAAGACATTCATTAAGTAACTTTCAGCAAAGGCGCGGCGCCTGGCGTCGCGCCTTTGCTTTTTATCCCGCTTAGTTTTCCCGCTCAGGGACGAGGGTAGCCTCATGATGAACTTGTATTCCGGAACCACCTGCCCCTTTTCGCAACGCTGCCGCATTGTGTTGTACGAAAAGGGCATGGATTTCCAAATTATCGATGTCGATATGTACAACAAGCCCGAAGACATCGCAGTGATGAATCCCTATAACCGCTTGCCGGTATTAGTGGAGCGCGACCTCATTTTGTACGAGGCGAACATCATCAACGAGTACATCGACGAACGGTTTCCGCATCCCCAACTGATGCCCGCCGATCCGGTGATGCGCGCGCGCGCGCGACTGTTCCTGTTCAATTTCGAAGTGGAACTGTTCAGTCAGATCGAGCCCATTGAGAAGGGGAATCAAAAGCAGCAGGAAAAGGCGCGCCAGCAAGTGGCCGACCGGCTGACCGAACTTTCCCCCGTTTTCACCAAGCAGAAGTACATGCTGGGCGATGATTTCTCCATGCTCGATGTCGCCATCAGTCCGCTGCTGTGGCGTCTGGATTATTACGGCATTACTCTGCCTAAGGCTGCTGCGCCGCTGCAAAAATATGCCGAACGCCTGTTCAGCCGCCCGGCCTTCATCGACGCACTGACACCTTCCGAAAAAGTCATGCGCAAGTGAATTCGCGCGTAGCGCGAATTCATCCTCGCGGAAGCGGGGATCCAGAAAACAAAAAGGCGTAGCGCGAATTCATCCCCGCTTTCGCGGGGATCCAGAACGAGAGAAGGCGTAGCGCGAACTCATCCCCGCGTAGGCAGAGATTCGGTCCGAGTTGATTCATGTTCCAAACAAAAGGCCCGTCAGGGCCTTTTGTTTTGGGTCGAGATGTCGCCGTTACCCCGGCGTCGAGCGGGAGGGCTTACGGGCCGCAAAACTAAGGTTTAAACTGGCGCATCGATTGAAGCGCTTCTACCTTGTCCGAGCCGATTTCCACCAAGCCCTATCTGCTGCGCGCACTCTATGAGTGGTGCGTTGACAATGGCTACACGCCCTATATTTCCGTCATCGTGAATGGGCAAACGCGGGTACCCCAGGAGTATGTCCGTAACGGGGAGATCGTATTGAATATTGGCCCGCTTGCCGCCAACAAACTCAAGCTGGGCAATGAACATGTGGAATTCAGTGCGCGCTTCGGCGGTGTCGGCAAGGAGTTGTATATTCCGATAACGCAGGTGAGTTCAATTTACGCCCGCGAAAACGGGCATGGCATGTCCTTCGATATCGACAATCAGGAGCAGATCGGCGTTGCCGAATCGACTCAACCTCCTCCGGCTGCCCCGGATGGCTCGAACACGCCGCCTTCATCACCGGGCGGGAAGCCCAGTCTTCGCATCGTGAAGTAGTCTTCGATCACGTCCCTGCGTGGCGACTGCGTATAATCCCGACGCGAAAAGGCCGGTTTAGCTCAGCAGGTAGAGCAGCTGATTTGTAATCAGAAGGTCAGGGGTTCGATTCCTCTAACCGGCACCAATTCCACGGCATCCAAGCGGCACAATAATTGCGCAAATAGTAGTTCACCGTCGCTTTACCTAGGCGGCACTAAGAAGGATCGCATCGTGCCTGAGCCAAGCAATCTTCCATCCGATATCTATCGTCTAATCGTCGAACAGACACGCGACTACGCGCTATTCGTGCTCGACCCGAGCGGATGCATCATTAGCTGGAACCCCGGTGCAATGCGTATCAAGGGCTACACCGAAAAAGAAATCCTGGGTAAGCATTTCTCCGTTTTTTATACGGCGGAGGCCAATGCGATCGGTTGGCCGGATAGTGAATTGCGCGTCGCTACCGCGGAAGGTCGCTTCGAAGACGAAGGCTGGCGCGTGCGCAAGGACGGCACGCGTTTCTGGGCAAGTGTAATTATTACCGCACTGCGCGACGCCCGAGGCAAACTGTTGGGCTTTTCGAAGATCACTCGTGACTTGACCGAAAAGAAAAAGCATGACGAGGCTTTGCGTCAGAGTGAGGAGCGCTTCCGTTTACTGGTTGAAGGGGTGCTCGACTATGCGCTGTCCATGCTCGACCCGGAGGGCATCGTGACGAGTTGGAATGCGGGCGGTCAGCGGATCACCGGCTACCGGCGCGAAGAAATCGTCGGCAAGCATTTTTCGCGGTTTTATCTGGAAGAGGATGTGCGCGATAGCAAGCCCTGGGCTGAACTCGCAAAAGCGCGTCGCGACGGGCGAGTGGAGGACGAGGGTTGGCGAGTAAAAAAGGATGGCTCCCGTTTTTGGGCGAGGGTAGTGGTCACCCCCATGTACGACAGCGCAGGAATCTTGCGCGGTTTCGCTAAGGTGACGCAGGATTTGAGCGAACGTCGTCAATTGCTCGATTTGGAAAATGCGGCGCGCAATGCCAACCAGTTCATCGCCACCCTCGCGCACGAGATTCGCAATCCGCTCGCCCCGATCCGGTCCGCCGTTCAGGCAATGGCGATGTTGAAGCCCGATGACGTTGCCCATGAGCGTTTGCGCCAGACGATCGATCGACAAAGCGCGCATCTGGTTCAGATTGCCGAGGACATGATCGACATTTCGCGCATCAGCAAAAATGTGCTGGTGCTTAAACGCCAGCGCACGAGCATTGCGGACGTCGTTGCGCGCTCAGCGGAAGCCGCCGCCCCCTTAATCGAGGGTAAACAACACCAATTCACGATGCAGTTGCCGAAAGAATCGCTGTACGTTTTCGGCGATTGCTCGCGGCTGACCCAGATATTGACCAACGTTTTAAACAACGCTGCCCGCTATACGTCGGAAGGTGGCCGTATAGATTTATCCGTGGACACTGCAGGCGGCGATGTTCTGATCAAAGTAGCTGATAGCGGCTGTGGAATCGAGCCGGGTTCGATGCCTTTCATGTTCGAAATGTTCGTGCAAGGCCCATCGACGACCGGACAGTTGAAGGCGGGTCTTGGGGTGGGTCTGGCTTTGTCGAGGCGATTGGCCGAACTGCATGGGGGCACCTTGGAGGGTTTCAGCGCGGGGCGGGACCAAGGTTCGGAATTCGTGCTAACTCTTCCCTTAATGAAGACGGCGGAAGAGGTCCATAAACCTGAGAAACGCGCCGAAATGCCCTCACCCGTCCATCCGCGACGCGTTCTTATTATCGACGACAACAATGATGCGGCTATGACCCTGGAAGTGCTCTTGCAATCGCTTGGGCATGAGGTACAAACGGCCAATGATGGCCCCTCCGGCCTAAAATGCGCCCAGCGCTTCGACCCGGACATAATCTTGCTGGATATAGGCATGCCTGGAATGGACGGTTACGAGGTTGCGCGCGAGTTGAGCACCCTGAAACGCGCGCGGCCGTTTAAAATTGTGGCTCTATCCGGGTGGGGACAAGAAGCGGATCGCGAGCGATCTCGCGAGGCGGGGTTCGATCTTCACTTGGTGAAGCCGGTGGATTTGGAGCAGCTTACAGATGCGCTCACCGCGGCACAGACGGGTTCGACCCTGCACTAACCAGCGAGGAATGAATTTTGCACCACAGTCCCATTGCCTTATCAAGTTGCACAGCATGAAACGCGTACTCATAGTCGATGACGATCCGAATACGCTTGGCTTTTTGAAAATTGTGCTTAGCGCCGAAGGTATTGAGCCTATCCTTTCGGGCCACCCGCTCGATGCCTTCAAAAAAGTGCAAGAGCACTCGCCCGACCTGGTCATCACGGACGTCATGATGCCCATCATGGACGGTATCGAATTGTGCGCACTGGTCCGTGCGATTCGCGATGTGCCGGTTGTGTTGATTACCGCTGCCGAAGATCTCGGGCGTCAAAAGCCGATCTGGGATCGTTGCTTTCACAAACCCCTCAATATCCCCGAACTTCTCGTAACGGTGAAGCAGTTGCTCGCCGACGCGGATAAGTCAGATTCGCGTCGCACGCGTCATTAATCCCACTCGAACTTATAGCCCACGCCGTAGACAGATACGATGAGGTCGCGTTCGGGTGCGATATCGGCAATTTTGCGACGTAGTTTTTTGATGTGACTGTCCACCGTTCGATCCGAAACGATACGCTCGTCGCGATACATTGCATCCATCAACTGTTCACGGGTATATAGCCGCCCAGGTTGCGCCGCCAGAACTTTGAGCAGTTGAAATTCTACGGCTGTCAGCCCCAGATCTTTGCCGTCGATACTCGCTTTATAGCCTGCCTCGTTCAATGCCAAACCGTCTGCGCCCTGTCGGTGTTTTCCCCTACGAAGCACCGCCTTCACGCGCGCGACGACTTCGCGCGGACTGAAGGGTTTGCAAATGTAATCGTCAGCACCGAGTTCCAGGCCGAGCAGCCGGTCAATCTCTTCGACGCGGGCGGTAATCATTACGATCGCTACATCCGAATGGCGACGCAGCGCCTTACAGACTTCCAGACCGTTTTTACCGGGCAACATCAAATCGAGTAGTAGGAGATCGGGTCGTTGCGCTTGGACCCTGGCTTCGACTTCGTCGCCACGTTCCAGGAGGTCAACGTCATAACCTTCTTGAAGCAGATAGTCGCGCATCAACTCGGCCAGCTTGCGCTCGTCTTCGACGATCAAGATGCGCTCAGCCATGCAACCCTCGATATGACGGAAAACGCAGTTGCCACCATAGGCCGCCAAGCTTACTGCTCTGTGCGCTCATGGAGCCGTGATGCGCCAACACGATCGCGCGTGCGATGGCCAAGCCCAAACCTGCGCCGCCGCTGTCGCGGTTGCGTGAAGCT
>DATEEW010000004.1:0-2834 GCA_035280965.1 Burkholderiales bacterium | reverse complement strand
GGGTGAGCTGGATCTGCCTCTTCCTGCTTTCCTATCCGCAAACGGATTTCACCGTTGCGACCATCGATGGTCCCAAGACTTTTCACATCGGTCTGAATGTCTGGGTGTTCACCGGGCTGATGTTCGTAATGGGGATGGCATGGGCTTTCGGCAAAGCCTCGGTCTTTAAATATATCTCCGACGAATTCCCAGACAACATCGGTGTGGTCTCCGGGATCGTTGGCCTTGCCGGTGGTTTGGGCGGATTTCTCTTGCCGATCCTCTTCGGCGCTTTGCAAGACCTTACCGGCGTTCGCTCCAGCGCATTCATGTTGATGTACGGCGTCGTCTGGGTCTCGCTCATCTGGATGTATCTCACCGAAGTGCGTCGCGCTGAAATCATCGGCCCGCGTTCGGCCGCGAGGGCCGCCGCATGAGCGACTGGACGGAATTCTTCTTAGCGGTTTTCGGCACGGTGGCTTACGCGGCTTTCGCAACAGCCGTCGTCGCCATGGCTTTGAAAGAAGCGCGTCGCAACGGACGCGCGCCCATCGAAGTTTCTCGCAGCAATACTCAAGGAGGGGATCATGGCTGTTGAAATCCTAGGTGGCGCGCACGCCAAGCCTGGCCGTGTGCTCAATGTATGGCAACCCGAAGACAAGGCTTTCTGGCAACGCGAAGGCGAAGCGGTTGCCCGCATCAATTTGTGGATTTCGGTGCCGTGTCTATTCCTCGCGTTCGCCGTGTGGCAGTTGTGGAGCGTAGTGGCGGTGAATCTGCCCTCGCTCGGTTTCAAGTTCACGACGAACCAGTTGTTTTGGCTGGCCGCAGCGCCTGCATTGTCCGGTGCGACGCTGCGGATTTTTTATTCCTTCATGGTGCCGGTTTTCGGCGGAAGACGTTGGACCGCGGTGTCCACCGCGTCGCTGCTGATTCCCACCATCGGCATCGGCTTGTGCATTCAGGATACGAGCACGAGTTATCCGGTTTTTCTGGTACTGGCTTTGTTGTGCGGTTTCGGCGGCGGAAATTTTTCGTCGTCGATGTCGAACATCAGCTTCTTCTTTCCGAAGGAACGTAAAGGTTCGGCCTTGGGCGTGAATGCGGGCCTGGGCAACCTGGGCGTGTCCACCGTGCAATTCGTCGCCCCGATGGTCATCGCCTTTAGCGTGTTCGGCGATGTGGTGGGTGGCGGACAGAGCATCATCAACAAAGCCGGTGTCGAACAGAATATCTGGGCGCAGAACGCAACCTTCATCTGGGTGCCCTTCATCGCGATCTGCGCGATCCTGGCCTGGTTCAAAATGAACGACATCGCCGACGCGAAGGCTTCCTTCGCCGAGCAGTCGGTGATTTTCAAGCGCAAACATAATTGGCTGATGTGCTGGCTCTATCTGGGCACTTTCGGTTCCTTTATCGGTTATGCCGCCGGTTTCCCGCTGCTCATCAAGAGCCAGTTTCCGGAAGTCAACGCCCTGCAATTCGCATGGCTTGGCCCGTTGGTTGGTGCATTGATTCGCCCCGTGGGCGGATGGCTATCCGACAAATTGGGCGGGGCACGCGTGACCTTGTGGAACTTTGTCGTAATGGTTCTGGCGGTCTTCGCGGTCATCAGCTTTCTGCCCAATCAAGCAACGGGCGATGCAGGCAACTTTACCGGTTTCCTGTTGATGTTCATGCTGCTTTTCATCACCACCGGTATCGGCAATGGTTCCACCTTCCGCATGATCCCGGTGATTTTCCTCACCGAACGTCAGCGCGCGGTGGAAGGCAAGGGCACGGACGCCAAAGAACAAGCCTTCAAAGAAGGCAACAAGGAAGCGGCTGCGGTGCTGGGTTTCTCCGGTGCGATAGGCGCTTACGGCGGCTTCTTCATTCCGAAGAGCTACGGAACATCGCTCGCCCTGACCGGCAGCCCGGATGCCGCGCTGTATTGCTTCATCGCGTTTTACATCAGCTGCATTGCGATCACCTGGTGGCAGTACGCGCGCAAAAACGCGCCGATGCCCTGCTGAGTTTCTGATGTGGATCAAATCGAATTTAAAACACTCGCGTAGCTTCGATATCGCTACCTGGAGAAATAAATGAGTCACTTTCTGGATCGTCTGACCTACTTCAATCAACCGCGTGAGGAATTCGCGGACGGTCATGGCGTCGTCACCAATGAAGACCGTCGCTGGGAAGACGGCTATCGCAAACGCTGGCAGCACGACAAGATCGTACGCTCGACGCACGGCACCAACTGTACGGGTTCGTGTTCGTGGAAGGTCTATGTCAAAGGCGGCATCGTCACCTGGGAAACGCAGCAGACTGACTATCCGCGCACGCGACCCGATCTGCCCAACCACGAACCGCGCGGCTGTCAGCGCGGCGCGTCCTATAGCTGGTATCTGTACAGCGCCAATCGCGTGAAGTATCCGATGGTACGCGGCAAACTGATTCGCCTGTGGCGCGAAGCGCGTCGCACCATGAAACCTGTCGACGCATGGCGCTCCATCGTCAGCGATCCGGTCAAAGCGAATTCGTACAAGTCGATCCGCGGTATGGGCGGCTTTGTGCGTTCGAGTTGGGAGGAAGTGAACGAGATCATCGCTGCGGCGAACGTTCAGACCATTCGCGATCACGGCCCCGATCGCATTATCGGTTTTTCGCCGATTCCCGCGATGTCGATGGTGTCTTACGCCGCCGGCTCGCGTTATCTCTCGCTCATCGGCGGCGTCTGTATGAGCTTCTACGACTGGTACTGCGATCTGCCGCCTTCGAGCCCGCAAGTGTGGGGCGAACAGACGGACGTGCCGGAATCGGCCGATTGGTACAACTCCACGTTCATCATGGCTTGGGGCTCGAACGTGCCG
>DATEEW010000003.1:0-8376 GCA_035280965.1 Burkholderiales bacterium | reverse complement strand
GTGAAAGCGTAATCGGCATGGTCCGCATGGAATGTCCCCGCGGCTTTGATGCCTTCGATCTCGACTTCCACTTTAGCGTGCATGACGGGCTCGTTGGTCGCGAAGCGATCGATGAGCACCGACAATTCCTCATCGCTCAAGGTAGCGACCAGTTCAAAGATTTCCGATTGCGTCTCCATCATGGGCGACGCATTGGCATCCGTATGCGCGACTCCGGGCGCATCGAGATGTTCGCCATCCGGGCCGTGAGCGCCCGGACCGGCAAGGAGGGGTTGCGCGAAACCGAGCGCTAAGACACTAAACAAGGCGCACAGCGAGCGTGCAAAGTTCATGGCAGGATTCCTCTGGCTTGATTGAGCCTCGCGCGGGCCAGGCCGCGTTCGGCATATGCGCGTTCACGCGCAAGACCGGCCGCGCCGGCCGCGCTACGCGCACGGAGTTGCTCGGCGAGACTGAGCTCGCCCATTTGAAAACTCTTATTCAGCAAATCGGCCCGTTCTTTTGCAGCGGCATAACGGGCTTCCAGTAGCGCGACTTGTTCATCTGCTGCGGCTGCCGCAGCTTCGGCGCTTTGCATTTCGGCCTGCACTTCATCGATAACGGCGCGCTCTTCTGCAGCAGTGGTCGCGACCTCGGTTTGCGCGGCCGCATCCAAGGGTCGATTCCGAGCGGCTGTTCCGATCGGAATACGCACGCTGAGGCCGATGCTGCGCTCATGTGAAAAATCGTCCGTGTTACGTTCCCAGCGATGAGAAAGGGCGACTTCGGGCGCGTCGCTGCGCGATGCAGAGCGCAGCCGCACGCGACGCTGCGCGCGTTCACCTGCCAATCTCGCGGCGAGTATCCGCGGATGCACTTCGAGCGGCGGCGCGGGCACATCGCTTTCCGTATAGGCGTGAGGCAGACGCGCATTGCCGGTGAGCACCTGCAGTTTCGCCGCCGCTTCCGCGCGCGCACGCTTGGCCACCTGCACTTCGACCATTGCATTGAGCGCCTCTTGCGATGCCAACAAGGCATCGGTGCGCGCAAGATCTCCGACCTTAACGCGTCTCAATGTATCCGCTTCCAATTGCTTGGCCGCGTCGGCATGCAATTGAGCGTGTTCATATTCGGATTCGGCACCGACCAGCGCCCAGATACGCTCACGCAGCTTCCCAGCCAACTCCAACCGTGCCGCATTAAAGCGCGCGGAAGCTTCGGCCGTTTCCGCGTCGACGAGTTCACCGCGCGCTGTGCGTTGCCCGGGCAACCAGATGGGTGCCGACAACGCGACTTCATGCTCGTCCATTCCGCGGTTTTCGTTAAAGCGGTCGCTACGTGTGGACAATCCCACCGCAGGTGAACCCGCGAACAGACTATCGGCCTGCACGCGGTTTGCGTCCGCTTCCGCAATACGCCCTTCAGCGGCGCGCGCGCTCACGGCGCGCGTCCAAGCGCTCTCGAGCAGGTCCTTGAGATTTTCCTGAGCGTTCGCGCTATTCCAGGCGCACGTCAGCAGTACGAAACAAAGCAAGCGACAACGCATTGCGTCTCCTTTCGGCTAAAACACAACAAGCCGAAAGAGCACGCATACGTCGTCGCGTCGCGGAAGAACTTTCGGCCGAGTTAGGCGAAAGTTCGAGGCGGTCGTTGAGGCTGTTCGAGATCCGCGTCGCCGACATAGGGCGCGCGGAAAGTGGGGGGCGACGCCGATTCCGGACGCGCCATCTTGAAGGAGATAAAACTAAAAAAAGCCAAAGCCGCATGACAGCAAGCATGATCGGCCATATGTTCATCGGACTCTTGCGACCGGTCGTGTTGCATCTGCCCGTGCTCGTCGTGGTGATGCGACAGTTGCTGGTCGTGATGCATTTCGTGCAACAGATCGGATGTTCCGCCATGCTCGAAAGGCGCCAGCGCTGCAAAGGATTGCAGCGGCAAACACAGCATCAGCAGATATACCAGATAGCGTCGCACGTGATGAGCTTGGGATCGGACGTTCGGATTATGGCATGGCGTGTAGGCAGCGCAATAACAGCTTCGTAACCAAATGCAAGCAAACTACCCGTGCTGACTTAAGGAAGGACGGAAGCCTTGTATCCGGCGCGCTCCAGTGCGGCAATAAAGGGGGCGGCGTCTTTTTTTGTTTTCAATTCCGCTTCCCCCCGCTCCAGACTGACCCCAACCTGGGCGTCCGCATCCACCGCCTTCAGCGTGCGCTCCACCGAACGCACACAACCGCCGCAAGTCATGCCTTCCACTTTGAGCTTGGTCATCGATTCCTCCAACGCAGACAGACACAGCCTAAACCTTCCCGCAGCGGGAGAGTCAAGCCGATGAAGTCAAGCCGATGCGCAAAACCCGCCGATTCTCTGCCCAATCCCCTAGAATGTTTGCGGAACCGATGCAACGGCCATCAGAAGCCGCGCATAGGCCTTTTAATAGAGGAGCGAAGAATGCGAGCTACATCGAACGGTTTGCGCGCCCTGCTGGCGCTGGGTGTTTTCCTATTTTCCACGTCCGTCCTGGCCCAAGCTTGGCCAAGCAAAACAGTCACTGTTGTCGTGCCGTGGCCGCCCGGCGGTCCGTCCGATATCGCAGCGCGGCCAGTCGCAAAAAGTCTGGGCGACGCCTTGGGCCAGACCTTTATCGTCGATAACCGCGGGGGCGCGGGCGGCAATATCGGAACCGCCGCCGTCACCAAAGCCGCGCCTGACGGCTATACATTGCTCGTGACTTCCAGCGCGCCCATCGTAATCAATCCGAGCCTCTACAAGAGCATGCCCTACAACCCGGACAAGGAACTCACGCCAATCACCAATCTGCTGCGCGTGCCGCTGGTATTGGCCGCGCATCCGTCCGTTCCGGCGAACAATCTCAAAGAGTTGATCCGCTACATCAACGCACAACAGGGCAAGTTCAACTGGGCTTCCGCCGGCAACGGCACGCCGCAGCACATGACCGGCGAACTATTCAAATCCGTTGCAAATCTGGATATGCAGCATGTGCCCTATAAAGGCTCCGCGCCGGCAATCACCGATCTGCTCGGTGGTCACGTGCCGGTGATGTTCGACAGCATGATCGCCATCACGCCGCATATCAAAGCAGGCAAGCTTAAGGCCATCGCGATCACTGGGGCCAAACGCTCTCCCATCTTCCCCGACGTGCCGACTTTTGCCGAAAGCGGCTATCCCGAAGTGGAGTCTTATGCGTGGTACGGCATGTTCGCGCCGGCGGGCATTCCGAAAGACTTGCTGGCGAAAATCAATGCCGAAACGCTGAAGGCGATGAAGCAGCCCGAATTCCAGAAAACGCTCGCCGATACCGGCACCGAGTTCGTGGGCGATACGCCGGAAAACTTCCGCACCTTCGTTCGCGCAGAAGCGCAGAAGTGGGCCAAGGTCGTAAAAATCAGCGGCGCGACGGTGGATTAAAGCTCTGCAGTTTTCGCGTTTAGACGGCCCCTCATACCGGGTGCGAGTGGCGTTCACCACTCGCACCACCATCAGGACAGCCTCAGCCTAAACCGCCTTGGCACAAGTATTTGAGATGCTGATACTCGTCGAGGCCGTACCGCGAGCCTTCTCGACCATAGCCGGAAGCCTTAATGCCACCGAAGGGCGCCGCCTCCGAGGAAAGCGCACCTTCGTTGATGCCGATCATGCCGCTCTCAAGGGCGCTCGATAAACGCGCCACGCGCGCCATGTTCTGCGTATAGAAATAGGCCGCCAAACCAAACGGCGTGTCGTTGGCGAAGCGTACCGCCTCTTCCTCGGTATCGAAAGAAAACAAAGGTGCAACGGGCCCGAAGGTTTCTTCGCAACTCACTCGCATCGAAGACTTCGCATCGACCAGCACCGTCGGCTCGAAGAAATACCCGCCGGTCAAGTTCGCGTAGCGTTTTCCGCCCACGATCGCCTTCGCACCTTGCGCGATAGCGTCTTGCACATGCGCTTGAACCTTCTCGAATGCGCGTTCATTAATCAAAGGGCCCACATCAGTCCCTTCCTCTTCACCAAGGCCAACGCGCAAAGCCTGTACTTTTTCCGCGAGCAGCTGCGCGAAACGTTCATAGACCGGCCGTTGCACATAAATGCGATTGGGACAGATACAGGTTTGGCCGGCGTTGCGGAACTTTGAGTTCATCAATCCTTTTATCGCCGCCGGCAAATCCGCATCCTCGAACACGATAAAGGGCGCAAGCCCGCCGAGTTCAAGCGAAAGTTTTTTCAGCGTATCGCCGCTTTCCCGGGCCAGGTGCCGGCCCACCGCGGTGGAGCCTGTGAAAGTAAGCTTGCGCACTCGCGCGTCTTTCAGCCACTCATCCACGACGAGCCCCGCGCGCGGACGCGATGCCGTCACGATATTCAGTACTCCAGCCGGAATACCCGCCTCTTCGGCGAGTTTGACCAAGGCGAGCGCCGACAGCGGCGTATCTTCGGCCGGCTTTGCCACGACAGTGCAGCCTGCTGCCAGGGCCGGCGCGATTTTGCGCGCGATCATCGCGATCGGAAAATTCCAAGGCGTGACGATGGCGACGACACCAACCGGTTCGCGCACCACCGTCAATCGGCGATTCGCTTGCGGGGACGGCAGCACGTCGCCATAAATGCGTTTCGCCTCTTCGGCGAACCATTCGATATAAGAAGCGGCGTAAAGCACTTCGGCGCGCCCTTCCTTGAGCGCCTTGCCTTGCTCCAAGGTAATGAGCCTACCCAGGTCGTCCGCGTGTCGCATGACTAGCGCGTGCCAGACCGAAATCAGCGCCGCTCGTTCCTTGTTGGTCCGTGCCCGCCAAGCGGGAAATGCGGCATGCGCCGCTTCCGCCGCAGCACGCGCGTCGGACGCGCCGCAGTCCGGCACATCGGCAATGACCTCGCCGGTGGCGGGGTTGTGTACGGCGAAGCGCAGACCTTCGACGCCCGCCGACCATCGCCCATTGAGGAGCGCGTCCTTGCAAATTAGATCGGAACGACTGAGGGATAAAGACATAAGAAACTCCATCGGCCTGTCGATTCAGCGTACATCTTCAGGCTATAAAAATAACCTCAATACCCAGGGCGCGGCGAACGCATAAAACACGCCGGTAAAAATCATTCCCACCGTGGCATAGGCGGCCGCCACGGAGCCGATTTCCAGCGAACGCGCGATACCGAAGGTGTGGCAGGTGATGCCCAGCACCAAGCCGACGCGGCGCGGATCGGTGATTTTCAGCGCACGCAAAATCGGTTCCCCCGCCACCACGCCCACAATGCCGGTAATGAACCCGCCGAGCATGGCCATATCGACCGCGAGATTGTTTTTTTCCGCGATGGCGAGAACGATGGGGTTGGTGACCGAGCGCAGGCTGAAAGCCAGCGTTGTCGCAAGATCGAGGTTCAGAACCCAGCACAAGGCAACCGTGCTGCCGGCGATGAAAAGACCGGATATCAGCACCACCGCAAGGAGGCGCATCAGTTCCTGCGTAACTGCACGAATGTTATCTACCAGTGGAATCGCGAAGGCCACGATCGCGACCATTAGAAATTCCAGCAGTACCGCATTGTGTTGTAGATAAGTCTGCGTCAATGCGGCATCGAAACACGCCAGCACCGCGACCACGATGAGCATTGCAACGCCCACGGGATGTAGCAATGCTTTTCCGCTGCGGCGTTGAAGCAGCACACCGACCAAGTACGCAGCCACGGTGAGCCCCAAGGCGGGCAAAAGCATGCTCAAGCTTCACCATCCCGTTTAAGAATGAACTTGGCGGTCACACCGGCGAGCAACGCGCCCAACAAGGAGGCCGCACATAGAATGCCTATCGCCAGCCAGGTGGTCAGCGCGGTGAAGTCGATTGCGACCGCCATGCGCACTAAAACGGGAACGAGGAATAGAGGAACGAGCGCGAGCAACACAAGTGCGCCCGGCCGAAGCGGCGGCCGCAAAGCGGGAATGCCGACCATCGCCAGCGTGCAAAACACCAACCCGATCGCCGAGCCGGGAATGGGAAGCCGAAAATAAAAACCCAGAAATTCCCCGATCGCGTAAATGGCGATCAGCATCACGATGCTCAACAATTGCGGAAACGGCATGCTTCGTTAGGCCTCAACAAGCGGTTAAAAGCGCGAACAAGGTGGATGCTCAGAAACCAGGTTTGTTATCGCCAATCGTAAGGTTTCGGGTCGCAATAAAAATTTCGCGCAAGAAGGCGATCAGACCGATCACCAGTGACACGATGCCCGCGGAGAACAACGCCCCCGCGATCATGCTCACATCGGCTTCGTAAAAGGCTCCGATAAAAACAGCCGCCACCTCCATACAAATGAATAGCGCGCAACCGACCGAGGCGGAAATCGCCCGATTCGACCACCGCGCCCGTCGCGACAGGACGCGCAACTCAGCGCGGACGCGTATCTCGCGCTCGCCGTTGACCTCGGGCAGCAGCAATTCCAAGCGTCTCGCCCGATCAACCGCCCGCGCAAGTCGATTGGTCATTACATTGAGAAAAGCCCCTACCGCAGTGAGCAGAAAGGCCGGCGCGATGGCCAATTGAATGGCGCCCGCCACACCAGGCAGATGCATTTCCAGAGCCATATGTGCACCCGAAAAAGAAAGTGCGCATCTTACTCTCCCCTTCCCACACTCGGTTAAAGTCTGCCCCGACGATGTTTCGCAAAAGCGCTATGGAAGCGATCGACGAGGAGAATCTCGACTCGACGCAATGTATATCGTCGAGACCATCAAGTGAGCATCGGCTCCGCATTTCACTCTGCATCCTCACCCTTCGACCGCCGCATTTGCCGTACTATCGCCCCCTTGTTGAAGGGAATTCACGTTGAAGTTGTTCAAATCGATCGCCGCGGCTTTGAATCCGCGCGCCAAGGACGGGCCGAAAACCACTCAAAACGTGGCGGTGTTTTTTTTCTCGCGGCCACCCAACAAAGAAGAAATCCAGGCTCTTGCGAGTAACGCCAAGGTGAAAATCACGCCGGACTGGGGCAAAACTCGAGTCGCAGTGGAATGGGAAGATGTTCGCTTGATGTTGAGCATCGATGCGAAGTGGAATAGTGCGGACCATGTGCCCGGCATCCGCGGATGGATCGAGCAAGTCGCCGGAGACGAACCCGCTCCGCCGGTGCGACAGTTCTTTACCGATTTGAGTGCAATCACAAGTTGTTACGGCTGCGTCCTCACGCCCGGCTTCGACGGCGAAGGCAAATGTTTCGCCTTTCTGCTGGGATTGCTCGAAGGCCGTGGCGGCTTCTATTTCTGTCATCAATCTTTTTACGATGCCCGAGGGCAGCGCATTTTCGGAGATGCGGGTGACCCCGAAACAATGGGGCCCGCAGCGCAAACGAGCCTGCGCTAGACAAGCTCGAAGGTATGCGAGTTGCACGACCTTCAGTATGTGCCACTGCATGGAGACTCCGCTCCATAGGCGGCAACATTCCCAAAACAGGAGGGCAACATGCAAGCCGATCAAATGCAACAACGTATCGACCATATTGCGCAGCACATCAGCGACGCAACGCGCCTGTGCGAATCCAATCCTTCGCTACCGCAAGAATTGAAGCGCTCCGTGAGCGAACTCGATAAACGCAGCAAAGCGGCACAGCAACTTCTGCTTACCGCCGAGGACGAAGAAGTCATTCTGGATTGCATCGACGAACTGGAAGAGTTGGGCGATCGCGCCAAGCGCGCATGCGAGAAAGCGCCGAATGTGGACGAGGAATTGAGCACATCCATTCTTATCGCGCACGACGAACTTTCGGAGCTCAAACACGAACTCCATTGACGTGCCACATTGAAGTCTCGAGCCCCAGGCCTGATACTCATCCGGTCTGGGGCGGGTGCTTTGCCCCTTGCAAACACCAAAAACGTCCCCATGTGGTAAAAATGAAAACCTCGCTTCCCACTTCCCCCGTTTTGAACAATGAGTTAGCGGATTCGGTCGCCGCGCTTCTGGCTATTCCTATCGGGTCCCCTGGCTGGGGGATGCGCGCGTTGAGACTGGAAGCCGAAAAGCGGACCGCTCGCTCGCTCGGGACAACGCCTGCGGCCGTTCTCAAGCTCGTAACGGCGCAAATCGCGCATACCCTTCCCCAAACGCCCACCGTGAAAAACACCGTCGAGGACGTCGAAGAAGCTTGAATCGCCCCACCGGCGGGCTAGAATTCGGCCCTTTGTTCCCGCGGCCGCATCGATGAGAGTCTTGACCCTAGTTCTACTGTTGGCGCTCTCCACTGCCACCCAAGCCTTTTGCCCCAAACATCAGCTTAGCGATCCGGGTCGGGTCAAGCTAAAAGGCGATCGCTTGATGATCGTCACTCACGGCACTTCGTTTCACGATTCTCGCTTGGCAACCAAGCGCGGCATTGACGAGGCCGTGCTGTATGCCAAGAACCATAAGATCCC
>DATEEW010000002.1:0-8670 GCA_035280965.1 Burkholderiales bacterium | reverse complement strand
GCGAATACGAAGCCGCGCTCGGCAGACACGCGTCCCGGATTGATACCCACCGACAAAATATCCAAACCGGGTCGAATGTAATCAGGAAGCGTTTTATTCGGGTCGATCTGACTCAAACCGCGTTCATCCACGTTTCAATCTTCGGCAAGGCCTGCTGTGCCAGATCGGGTGCGAGACAGTCGAAGCGATGCAGTCCTTCCATGCCGCGTAACCAAGTCAATTGGCGTTTCGCCAACTGCCTGGTTGCGAAAATCCCGCGATCGCGCATTTCCTTCGCATCGTATTCGCCTTCCAGATGCGACCAGGCTTGGCGATAACCTACGCAACGCATTGAAGGCAGATCGGGGTGTAGCACGTATTTCATTCTGAGAGCGCGTACTTCATCGACTAAGCCCGCCGCAATCATGGCGTCGAAGCGTTGTGCGATGCGTTCGTGCAGGACGGTACGATCGCTCGGCTCCAATGCGATTTCGATTAAGCGGCAAGGTAGCGCTAGGGGCTCGCGTGCGCCCAAAAACGCAGACATTGGTTTACCGGTGCTGCGAAACACCTCAAGCGCACGCTGAGTACGTTGCGAGTCGTTGGGCTTCAGGCGGGCCGCCGTTTCGGGATCGACGCGCGCCAGCTCCGCGTGCATGGCCGGCCAGCCGCGCTCGGCCGCTTCCGCATCCAATTGCTCGCGCAAAGCCTCGTCCGCTCCGGGTAGATCGGAGAGTCCTTCACGCAGCGCTTTGAAATAAAGCATGGTGCCGCCCACCAGAAGCGGGGTGCGACCGCGTGCATGAATCGCCTTCATCAACTCCACGGCATCGCGAGTGAATTGCGCGGCGGAATAGGCTTGAGTCGGATCGAGAATGTCGATCAGGTGATGCGGTACGGTGTTTTTTTCATCAGCGCTGGGCTTCGCGGTGCCGATATCCATATCGCGATAGATCTGCGCCGAATCGACGCTGATGATTTCGACGGGAAAGCGTTGAGCGAGTGCCATGGCGAACGCGGATTTGCCGCTCGCGGTCGGGCCCATCAAGGCGATGGCGGGAGGAAGCGTGCTCACCGTCCGCGCAAGAACAGCTTGTCCAGATCGGCAAGCGTGAGTTGATACCAGGTGGGACGCCCGTGGTTGCATTGACCCGAGCGTTCGGTTTCTTCCATCTCACGCAGCAAAGCATTCATTTCAGGCGTGCTGAGATTGCGATGCGCGCGCACTGCGCCGTGGCAAGCCATGGTGCCCAGCAACTCGTTTTGCTTTTCGTTCAGCACCTGCGTGGCACCATACTCGCGAATGTCCTTCAACAAACCGCGAGCGAGCGCGGCGATATCGCCCGATGCAAGCATTCCCGGTACGGCGCGCACCACCAATGCGGTGGGCGACAGGGCGGCGATTTCGAAACCTAGCGCTCGCAACGTATCTTGTTCTTCTTCAGCGCTCGCGACGTCCAGCGCATCGGCATGGAAGGTCACGGGAATCAGCAATTGCTGTCCCGTCACTTTGTGTTGATCGAGCGCGCATTTCAGCTTTTCGTAAAGAATGCGCTCATGCGCCGCGTGCATGTCGACCAGCACCAGACCCGCTTCGTTCTGCGCGAGGATATAAATGCCGTGCAATTGACCTAATGCGAAGCCGAGGGGCTGTTCGGCCTGCATGGCGGGGCGATCCAATACCGCCGCCGCAAACGCATCGGTCGCGGCGGGACGCGCGGCTTGTTCGAACATCGCGGCATAAGCGGCCACGGGTTGCGCGACCGCGAGACTGTCTTGCCTTCTATAGGCCGGTGGAGCGTTGTAGCTCGGCGTGCCAAAACTCTGGCTCAAGGCAGGACTCGTGTTTGCCATTGGTGCCGGTGTCGCAGCCACCGAGCCGGCGAGTGCGCGCTGCACGGCGTGATAGACGAATTGATGCACGCTGCGCGAATCGCGGAAACGCACTTCGGTTTTGGCCGGGTGAACGTTTACATCTACAGCGCCGGGGTCGATTTCGAGAAACAGCACGAAGCTCGCATGCCGGTCGCCATGAAGGACGTCCGAATAGGCCTCGCGCAGTGCATGCGAAAGCACTTTATCGCGTACGAAACGTCCGTTGACGAACACATACTGTGCATCACGATTCGAGCGCGCCTGCGCGGGCGAGCCGGCGATGCCGCGCAAAGCGATGCCTGGTACCGAAACATCGACGGGACGGCCACTGTGTTTGAGTTCTTCGCCCAGAATGGTCGCCGCGCGGATTTCAAAAGTTGTAGCGGGCAGATGCGCGCTGACTCGGCCATTGTGTTTGAGCGTCATGCTTACATCGGGGCGTGATAGCGCAATGCGATGAAAAACGTCGCTGCAATGTGCGAATTCCGTTCCCTCGGTGCGCAAGAACTTTTTGCGGGCCGGTGTATTGAAGTAAAGATCGTTGACTTCGACAGTGGTGCCCTGCGGGTGCGACGCCGGTTCCGCTTCGCCGGCGGGACCGCCTTCGGCACGGATGGCACTGGCATGTGCCGCATCGCTATGCCGCGACGTCAATATCAGACGCGCGACCGAGGCTACGCTCGCGAGCGCTTCGCCTCGGAAACCGAGTGTGGCGACGCGCTCGAGGTCCGCGAGATTTTCGATTTTGCTGGTGGCGTGTCGGGCCAGCGCGAGTGCTAATTCGTCGGCGGGGATGCCGCAGCCGTCATCGGTGACGCGAATCTGTTTCATGCCGCCTTCGGCCAACGTCACAGTCAAACTGCGCGCACCCGCGTCGAGGCTGTTCTCCAGCACTTCTTTCAATACGGAGGCGGGGCGTTCGACGACTTCGCCTGCGGCGATTTGACTGATCAGCGTGTCGGGCAGCAGGCGAATGGGCATTGGTGGAGGTCTATTTGATTTCTAAACGGCCGCGAGCGCGCGTTTTGTAGCAAGGCCAAGGAATCGCCGAATTATAAGGCCCCCGCCGCTACGCCGGTCCTTTTTCCGCGGATCGCTGGGCGCGTTGGCGAGGCTGTGTAAAATGCGGGCCCATGGATATCTTACTTATGTTCTGGGACCTCATCGTCCACCTCGACAAGCATCTGGCCGACTTGGTGCAGCAGTATGGCGTCTGGATTTACGCCCTGCTTTTTCTGATTGTTTTTTGCGAAACGGGCTTGGTCGTCACGCCTTTTTTGCCCGGCGATTCACTGCTTTTCGTTTCAGGCGCCGTGTGGGCGATCAGCGGCATGGATGCGCACTGGTTGGCAGTGTGCTTGATCACCGCCGCCCTTTGCGGCGACAACGTCAATTACTGGATCGGCCGCGTTCTCGGACCGAAAGTATTCAAGTGGGAGAATTCGCGGTTCTTCAACCGCAAAGCGCTGGATCGTACCCATGCGTTTTACGAGAAGCATGGCGGTAAAACGATCATCATTGCGCGTTTCGTACCGCTGGTACGTACCTTTGTGCCCTTCGTGGCCGGTATAGGGAAAATGACTTATACGAAGTTCATTTCCTTCAGCGTCATTGGCGCGCTGACCTGGGTTCTGTCCTTGGTGTACGCCGGCTACTTTTTCGGCAATATCCCACTCGTCAAGAACAATCTCAGCGTGGTGATTATCGGCATCATCATTTTGTCGCTGATGCCCATGATTGTGGAATACGTGAAGGCGCGTCGCGCGAGCGCGCTTGCGCAACGGCAGGCGTCTTAAGTGCTCGCCAATCGATAGGCGTTGCGGCCCGCTTCCTTCGCGCGGTACATCGCTTCATCCGCTTTTTTGATGAGCGTGTTTGCGTCGGCGCCGTGATCGGGGAACATCGCGATGCCGATGCTTGCCGTGACCTGCACTTCCCGATCGCCCAGCACGAAAGGCCGCGCCAACTCCGTGAGGAGTTTGTTGCAGACCGAGGCCCCGTCCTGGATGTGATGGACCGATTCCAGGGCAATCACGAATTCGTCGCCGCCGAAGCGCGCTACCGTATCCGACTCACGCAAATTTGCTCGCAGGCGATTGGCGACTGCGGTCAGCAATTGATCGCCGACGTCGTGGCCATAGCGATCATTCACCGGCTTAAAGCCGTCCAGGTCCAGCATCAGCACGGCTATCAAGGTATTACGCCGGGTTGATTGCGCCAGCGCATGCGAGATCCGGTCGTAAAGCAGCACGCGATTCGCCAGTCCCGTCAGCGGATCGTGATAGACCATGTGCTGCAATTGCTGTTCGCTTTCCAGCAGCCGCGCATTCGTTTCGGCCAGTGCGCGCGTTCTTTCTTCGACGCGTGCTTCCAGTTCCTGCTCGGAATGCTGCAAAGCTTCGACCAGAGTCTGATGGATGCTCAGCACGCGGGCTTGGGCGTCCTCTTTTTGCATTCGCATGAAGTTGATCCGGTCAGCGAGCGCGAAAGACAGCAGCAGCATTTCCAGCGCCGAGCCGATCAACATGGCATGCGTCGTGAACCAGTTGGTCGGCAGCCAACTCAGGTTGCGCGCGCCCAGCACGCCCACCCCTATGAGCAACAAAGACCAGGCGACGAGGAAGTAACGCGCTGCCGGATGCCCGCGTAAAAAACAGTACCAGCCGGCGCCAACGGCAACGATCGAAAAGGCGAGCCCACACAGGGAGGTGAAAATCGCGGCGGCACGATAGGAAATCACCAGAGGTGATACGGCGGCCAGTGCGAAGGAAATAGCCATCGCCAAAATCAGACGATCGAGTTTGGGTGCGGTCTGCGCGGTGTTGAGAAAACTACGCGTGAACAGGGCTCCGAAGAGACCGGCCGCCGCCATGCACGAGGGCAAAGCGACATTTCCCCATGCGGGCCAGTTGGGCCAGATGAACTGATTGCCGAACCCGTTGAACGAAGCCTGGCCCAACGCCATGAACACCGCGAAAGTCACATAAGCGATGAAAACGCGATCCTTCAGCGAAACATAGAGCAGCAGGTTGTACAGGGCGAGCGCAAGCAGCATGCCGAAATAAAGCGCCAGCCCGGTGTAGGTGCGCTGATCTTCGATTTGAAATGCGTCCGCGCGCCACAGCGTCATTGGAATGGTGAGACTGCCTTGCGAAACGACGCGCACATAGACCGTTTGCGTCCGACCGGCCTGGAATTCGATCGGGAAAACGAAATTTCGGTGCGCGAAGGGGCGCGCGGCGAAAGGCTGCAAGTCACCAACCTTGACTTGCTTATAACCGCCGGCGGCGGGGAGATAGGCTTCGATGTCGTCCAGCGAAGGAAAGCCGATTTCAAGCAGCCAATCGTGCGGCGTATCGGGCGTGCTCGTTACGGTAAACGCGAGCCAGAAGGCGGCAGCCGAATAGCCGAAATTGATTTCGCCACTCTCGCTAATTTGGGTCAACTGCGCGTTGGCGTCAGCTTTGCGAACCGACACCAGATCCAGTTTCTGATCCGGATCGACCAGGTAACGGGCGTGAGGCGCCAGCGCGTGCCGCGCTTCTTTCGCATCGAGTTCCACTGCGGCGCGCGCCGGGCCGAGGATGAACGTGCACAGCAGTAGCGCAAGCACTGCGCGCAAGTAACACGGTGAGCGAATTGAAGCGCCAAGGCGCCCGGTCATGAACCGGGGTCTTGCTTCGGCAGGGCGGCGATGGTGGAGCGGACCGGCGGATTCTTGGCGACGTAGCGCTTGACTCCGTCGAGGATCGCTTTGGCCATGCGTGTTTGATAGGCGTCGTCATTGAGGCGACGCTCTTCTTCCGGATTACTGATGAAGGCGGTCTCGATCAGGATCGAGGGAATATCGGGCGCTTTGAGCACGGCAAAGCCGGCTTGCTCGACATAATTTTTATGCAAGCTATTGATGTCGCCGAGTTCGGCCAGCACTTGCTTGCCCAGCTTCAGGCTGTCGTTGATGGTCGCGGTTTGCGACAAGTCGAGCAGCGTCTGCGCGAGATAACGGTCTTTGGTATCGAGGCTGACGCCGCCGATCAAATCCGCATCGTTTTCCTTGCTTGCCAGCCAACGCGCCGCCGCGCTGGTCGCGCCGCGTTCGGAGAGGGCGAAGACCGAGGAGCCGCGCGCATGCGGTTGTACAAAAGCATCCGCATGAATGGAAATGAAGAGGTCCGCCTTTGCGCGCCGCGCTTTTTCCACGCGTACGGGCAGGGGAATGAAATAGTCTGCGTCGCGAGTGAGGGCGACGCGCAAGTTGGGATCTTGTTCGGCTAGCGCCTTCAGCTTGCGGGCGATTTTGAGTGTGACGTCTTTTTCCAGACTGCCGCGTGCGCCGACCGCGCCGGGATCTTCTCCGCCGTGACCCGGATCGATCACGATCATCACCGGGCGCGGCGCAAGCGGATCTTTCAGA
Source organism: Burkholderiales bacterium (assembly GCA_035280965.1). Lineage (GTDB taxonomy): Bacteria > Pseudomonadota > Gammaproteobacteria > Burkholderiales > SG8-39 > DATEEW01. Next base: position 2,402 of record DATEEW010000002.1, on the reverse strand, counting down.
GGTTTTTTCTCGCGAGGCTCTCCGGAGACAAGCGCTTCTTGCTGCTGCACCATCGCCATCAAATCGTCGGGCGGCACGAGCGGATACAAATCGAGCACCAGCCGATGACCGTAGTTCGCCACCGGTTGCAGGACGAAAGACTGCGGCTTTACGCCCGCTTTCAAATCGATGACCAACCGCACCGTGCTGGCATTGAATTGGCCCACGCGCAATTGCGCGACATAGGGATCGTCGCTGAGTACCTTGTTCGCGACTTCGCGCTGCAGACTGGCCAGATCGGCGCCCTCGATATCGAGAACGACACGGTCCGGATTGCTCAGGCTCATGACACGATGGCCCAATGCCTGTGCGCTTTCGATGGTGATGCGCGTGTAGTCGGAGGCGGGCCACATACGCAGGGAGCGAATGGCCTCTGCGCTGGTGAGCGCAAGCAGTTCTAAAGGTGCGAAAGCGGAGAGGAGGCCCGCGGCTGCGGCTTGCAGGCTTAGACGACGACGTTCGAAATGGATTGCAACAGCGTTGCGCCCCGCGGCGTCATCGCTTGCAGCGTCGCTTTGCGTCCCGGATCTTTGTATTGGAGATGAATGTTCAGGTCTGGCGGCGGCAACAGTTCTCCCGCTTTCTCCGGCCATTCCACCAGGCACACGGAAGCGTCGTTGAAATAATCGCGAAAGCCTGCGTCCAGCCATTCTCGGGGCTCGTTGAGCCTATAGAAATCAAAGTGGTACAAGCTTAACCTAGAAAGCTCGTAAGGTTCAACCAGCGTATAGGTGGGGCTTTTAACCCGTCCGACATAGCCCAGCGCCTTTAAACAGGCTCGAACGAGGGTAGTTTTGCCGGTGCCGAGCTCGCCTTCCAGGTAAACGGCCAAGCCCGGCACGAGGGATTGTGCAAGACGTGCGCCCAGCGCGACCGTCGCCGCTTCCTCGGGAAGCTCAAGCGCTAGTGGCGCTACCATGCGCACATGGAAACCGAAACGACCACCGTCGCGCGGGACTGGAATGCGCTGGCGCTGACCATCAAGGCATGGGGGCGCGAACTGGGATTTGATGCGGTGGGCATTGCCGATGTCGATATGGGTGAGGCCGAATCGCGGCTCGCGCAATGGCTAGCGCAAGGCTTTGCGGGTGAGATGGATTATATGGCACGGCATGGTACACGCCGTACGCGACCGGCCGAACTGGTGCCGGGCACCGTTCGTGTCATCAGTGTGCGCATGAACTATCTGCCCGAAGCGCGCAGTAGCGCGGAAGTGTTGACGCAATCGGAACGGGCGCATATCGCGCGTTATGCCATGGGTCGCGATTATCACAAGGTCGTGCGCGGGCGCCTGCAGCAACTGGCCGAACGGATCGCCGCCGAAATAGGCGAGTTCGGTTATCGTGTTTTCAGCGATTCTGCACCGGTAATGGAAGTGGAGCTTGCGAGCAAAAGCGGTATCGGTTGGCGCGGCAAACATACGCTCCTATTGACCCGTGAAGCAGGCTCCTATTTTTTTCTGGGCGAGATTTACACCGATCTGGCTTTGCCGGTCGATGCGCCGATCGAATCGCATTGCGGTACTTGCAGTCGCTGCATCGAAGTGTGTCCAACTCAGGCCATCGTCGGACCTTATCAAGTGGACGCGCGACGCTGCATTTCCTATCTGACCATTGAATTGAAGGGCAGCATTCCGGTTGAGTTGCGGCCCCTCATCGGAAACCGCGTGTATGGCTGCGACGATTGCCAGTTGTTCTGCCCCTGGAACAAATTCGCGCAGCTAACGGCGGTACGGGACTTCGATGTGCGCAATGGACTTGATGATGCGTTACTCGTCGATCTTTTCGCGTGGACTGAAGAAGCGTTCATGCAGCGGATGGCGGGAAGTGCCATTTATCGTATTGGTTACGAGCGCTGGTTGCGCAATCTTGCGGTTGGATTGGGCAATGCGAAGACCAGTCCGGTAATCATCGCGGCCTTGCGTAAACGTGCCGAATATCCCTCGCCCTTGGTTCAGGAGCACGTGCGCTGGGCGTTGGCAAGGCATGAAGCTTAAGTATTGCGTTTAATTTTTCACATCGCACGCCAAATTTGTCCACGGCGTTATTTGCAGTGCAATGCGCGCATGGAATTCGACACGCTGTTTCACGAAAGCTGACAATCTTCGCGGCGCACCCCCCATAGACTGCAAGCATTCTCTTTCAAAGTTCATCAGTCTCATGCGTCTGTTCCAAGTCAAAGTCGAGTTTCAATCCGGTGAAGACCGTCTCTTGCTGCGTTTGGCCAGCGAAGATGATAACGAAGTGTTGCTGTGGTTGACTCGGCGCGTAGCGCGTTATTTATGGCAGCTCTTGCTCGACATGGCGCAGTCCGCGCCGGAAATTCAATTGCAGGCCAATCCTGAAGCGCGTCATGCTCTGCTT
>DATEEW010000001.1:0-5684 GCA_035280965.1 Burkholderiales bacterium | reverse complement strand
GATCGGTCATGCCCGCTTCTACTTTACCTTGCAGAAGCTGGTTCACGCCGATCCATGGATCGCGCAAATTGGAAAAGAAGTTGTTCACGCCCGTGCGTACCGGCTCGGGCGTTACCGCCTTATAGCCTTGTGCAACGGGTTTGAGCACGGCCCGATCCACCGTGTCGTTGAATTGGTAGATGGCACGATTAACCGGCTCAATCGGATCGGCAGGATTTCCGCTCGTTGTGGCACAAGCCGACAGCAAGAGCGCCGCGCCCAGTACAAAGCCCGATTGCAGAATTTTGAAACTACGACTCATTTTTGTCTTTCCCGTCCGGTCACGCCGGCACTCTATTAATTAAGAACGGCTTATTTTTTGGAATCGCCTTCAGCCGCTTTACTGTACAGGAATTGCCCGATCAGATTTTCCAAGACGATGGCGGATTGCGTCATTTTAATCGTGTCGCCGTCTTTTAAGTTGACCATGTCGCCGCCTGCCGCCAATCCCAAATACTGCTCTCCCAATAGGCCGGAAGTAAGGATTTTAGCCACAGTGTCCTTGGGAAACTCAAATTGCTGGTCCAAGCGCATCACAACCGCCGCTTCGAAGGTCTGGTTATCGAACTGAATTGCGGCCACACGCCCGACCACCACCCCCGCGCTTTTGACCGGGGCGCGCACTTTAAGCCCGCCAATATTTTCGAAACGAGCGGTGACGGTATAGGTCTCGCCATTGTTAAACGTGCTGCTGCTGGCGACGCGCAATGCCAAAAATAGGACGGCTGTCATGCCCAGCAAGACAAATGCGCCAACCAGCAAATCCAAGGCCTTACGGCTTAACATGGTCTAACTCCCTCTAAACATGAATGCGGTCAGAACGAAGTCTAGACCGAGTATTGCCAAAGCCGAAGTGACCACAGTGCGCGTGGTCGCGCGGGACATCCCTTCGGCGGTAGGCGTAGCGTCATACCCTTCGAAGACCGCAATCCAGCATACGGCGATGCCAAACACGGCGCTTTTGATCACGCCGTTGATAATGTCGTACCGCAAATCGACAGCGCCGCGCATTTGCGACCAAAAGGCCCCGCTGTCCACGCCGATAACCTGAACCGCAATGAGATAGCCGCCGAAAATTCCGATTGCGGAGAACATGGCCGCCAGAAGCGGCATTGAAATCACCCCTCCCCAAAACCGGGGGGCTACCACCCGCGCGATAGGATCGACGGCCATCATTTCCATGGCGGCGAGTTGCTCGGTGGTCTTCATCAAACCGATCTCTGCGGTGATCGCGGATCCCGCGCGGCTGGCGAACAGCAAACCGGCGACTACCGGTCCCAACTCGCGGGTAAGCGATAAGGCCACGAGCGTTCCGACTGCGTCCGCAGAGCCGTAGCGAACCAGGGTTTCGTATCCTTGCAGGCCCAATACCATGCCAACAAACAAACCGGACACGGCGATAATGACCAAAGAGAGCACGCCGGCGAAATAGATTTCGCGAATGGTCAAGTGAAAGCGGAGCAGGCTGGCGCCGCTCGCTCGCAGCATCGCGATAAAAAAGCGGCTGGCATAGCCAAGGCGATTTACGTTGTTGTTGATGTAGGCGCCGAGGGATTCGACGAAAGCGAGAAAGCGATTCATCTTAGGCCCGATTCAGCAAGTGACTGCGATAGTCACGCTGCGTCGGATAGTGAAAAGGGACCGGCCCGTCGATTTCGGCATACACGAATTGCCGAACATACGGAATTTCGGAACGCCTCACTTCATCAGGCGTGCCGTCGGCCACGATCTTTCCTTCCGAGACGAAATAAATGTGATCCACGATTTGCAGCGATTCTTGCACGTCGTGCGTCACGATGATCGACGTAGCGCCCAGCGCGTCGTTGAGATCGCGGATCAGTTTTCCGGTGACCGCGAGCGAGATCGGATCGAGGCCGGTGAACGGCTCGTCATACATGATGAGTTCGGGATCCAGAGCGATCGTGCGTGCCAGCGCGACCCGCCGCGCCATGCCGCCGGAAAGCTGTTGCGGTCGCAAATGCGCGGCGCCGCGCAGACCGACCGCTTCGAGCTTCATCAATACCAGATCGCGAATCACTTCTTCGGGCAATTCCGTACGCTCCCGCATCGGAAAAGCCACGTTCTCGAAAGCGGTCAAATCGGTGAACAAGGCGCCGAACTGAAACAACATGCCCATTTTGCGGCGCAATTCGTACAAATCGCGCGTGCGCATTTTATTAACCGTTTGCCCAAAGGCCTTGACCGTGCCCCGCTGAGGTTTCAGCGACCCGCCGATCAGACGCAAAACCGTGGTCTTGCCCGAACCGCTGGCGCCCATGATGGCCACCACTTTGCCGCGTGGAACGCGCAATGTGATGCCATTCATAATTGCCCGATCGCCGTAAGCGAAGCGGACATCTTCCAGCTCGACTAGGTATTCGGAAGCCACGGATTGCTCGAAGAAAAAAACGTGGCATTGTAAAGGATGCGGGCCCTAGTCTCCACTAGACCGTGCGGCCGCTACCGCGCCGGCAATTGTGCGGAAAGACCTTTTCGACGCCGCCCCGGGTGGCCGATGTGCCTTTTTCCGCATGACCCGCAGCGGCGCTGTGCGAGTATTACGAGAGGCTCAAACCGGGCCTGCCGTCGTATTGAGCTGCTGGGATGACCGACAATATTACAAAACCCGCATTGCTGATCGTCGACGACGATCAACTGATCACCGATACGCTGGCCTACGCGTTGGGCAGCGATTTCGAGGTCTTGACAAGCGACTCGCGCCCGCAGGCCATCGCCTTGCTGCGCCAGCTCGCCACGCCTCCACAGCTGGCGCTGGTCGATTTGGGCTTGCCGCCGACGCCTCATCGCCCAGACGAAGGCTTCCAACTGATTGCCGACCTGCTCGCGCATTCGCCCAATATCAAAATTCTGGTGCTTTCCGGCCAGAATGATGCAGCCAACGCCCGTCATGCCCGTGCATTGGGTGCGGCGGAATTCGTCGCCAAGCCTTGCGACCCCGAACATTTGAAGCGCGTGTTGATGCACGCACTCCAATTCCGCAGCGCCGAGCTTTCCAGCGAAGATGCGGCCGAATCCGGCATGCTCATCGGCCGCAGCGCCGCAATGCAAAAGCTGCGCAGCCAGATCAGTCAATATGCCGATTCCCCCTTTCCGGCATTGATCGAGGGCGAATCGGGTAGCGGCAAGGAAATGGTCGCCAACGCCTTGCATCGCCTTTCATCTCGTAAGGAGCGGCCCTGTCTGGCGCTGAATTGCGCCGCGATTGCACCCACTTTGGTCGAACCGACCTTATTCGGTTACGTGAAAGGCGCGTTTACGGGGGCGCAAACAAATAAATCGGGTTATTTCGAAGATGCTGCCGACGGCACGCTCTTCCTGGATGAAATCGGCGAACTGCCGCTGGAACTGCAAGCGAAATTGCTGCGCGTCCTCGAAAACGGCGAATTCCAGCGCGTCGGCGAGACGCAGTCGCGCTTCAGCCGCGCGCGCGTGATTGCAGCGACCAACCGCGACCTGCGGCAAGAAATCAAAAAAGGCAGCTTTCGCGCCGATCTTTATCACCGGCTCTCTGTGTTCACCATCGGCGTTCCGCCGCTGCGCGACATGGACCAAGACAAGATCATGCTGCTGGAGCATTTCAGCGACTTCTATGCGCGCCAAGCGGGCCTCTCTCCGGTACGCCTGGATGACAGCGGCCTGAAGCTTTGGTTGAACTATCACTTCCCCGGCAACGTGCGGGAACTGCGCAATATCGTCATTCGACTGACCACCAAATACGCCGGCCAGCGCCTATCGGCCATTGAACTGGAGCCGGAACTCGATGTTGAGAACATCGCCGCCTCCGATTTGTCCGATCTGGGATTGCCAAGCGATCCGGAAGCCATCGTTGAACAGGCACAGCGACACTTGCAGCGCGAACGCAATTTCAATCTGGACGATATGCTGCAATCGTGGGAACAGGGCTACATCGAGGCGGCAATGAAGCTCACGCGAGGCAACGTGAGCCAAGCAGCTAAACTGCTGGGCATCAATCGAACCACCTTATATAGCCGCATGGAGTCCCTGCAAAAAGAATAGGGAAACTGGGCGGCTACTCAGGACAGTCACGGTACGTTACGTGTTAATAAGCGCGGGCGCGAACGCAAGCGGAACCTGCGTCGTCACAGGTGGTGGTAAGGTTAATAAAAGAGCCTTACTCAAACCCCGTTTGAGCCTCTGCTAATCTAGCGACCCATGTATCTCGCCCATTTCGGACTCGACGAACCACCCTTTCGCATCACGCCGCACACGGAGTTTTTCTTCGCCGGCGCAAAGCGCGGCGCCACGCTCGAAGCGCTGATCTACGCCATCACCCACGACGAAGGCATCACCAAGGTGACCGGGGAAGTCGGCAGCGGCAAGACCATGCTTTGTCGCGTGCTGATCGAGCGCATGCCGGAGCGGGTGAAAGTTATCTACCTAGCCAACCCCTCTCTCTCGCGTGACGAAATTCTGCACGTCCTTGCAGCCGACCTGGGCGTGGAAGCCGACAGTGATCGCACCACCATCATGTTGCGAGCATTGCAGGAGCGGTTGATCGAACTCTACGGTGAAGGTGATCGGGTCGTGGTGTTGATCGACGAAGCACACGCGATGCCCTTGGAAACCCTGGAAGAAATTCGATTGCTATCGAATCTGGAATCCAACCGCCACAAGCTGCTGCAAATCGTGCTTTTTGGACAACCCGAGCTTAATGAGCATCTGGCATTGCCCAATATGCGCCAATTGCGGGAGCGCATTACCCATAGCTTCGTGCTGGAGCCGCTGATTCGCTCCGATATCGAGCAATATGTCGAATTTCGAATGCGCGCGGCGGGATATCGCGGTCCTAGTGTTTTTGATGCCGCCGCACTGAAATTACTGGCCTCGGCCTCCGAAGGTCTGACTCGCCGCATCAATATTTTGGCGGATAAATCGCTGCTGTCTGCGTTCGCCTCCGACACGCACGCAGTAAGCGCCACGCACATGCGGGCAGCAATCAGAGATTCCGGTTATCGCGGCAAGGTATGGGCATGGCGGCCCTGGGCCATCGCCGCAGCCGGATTGGGCGTCGGGATTGCCATTGGCTTGGCCGGCCGGCATGTCTTTCAAACGCCGGAGGCGGCCGAAGCGTCAGCGCCCAGCACAGCGACCGTAGCAGCGCCTGCCGAAGAGCCCGAAGCGGCACCCCCGGTCCCGGAACCGCCAGTCATCGAAGGAGCACCGACCGCTGGGCCATTGGCTCGCGAACGGTATGCGGCTACGCAAGCTTGGCTGCGCGATGCGCCAGCAGATAGCTATACGATTCAGCTTATGACAGTGGCCGATTCCCCTGCCCTGGAAAGTTTCCTTCAGGACGCCGCCGCTAAAACCGGCCCTCAGGCCCTTCACGTCTACAGGCTGAAATTGCGGGGAGAATTGCTATACGGCGTCGCCTACGGCCTGTATCCGAGTACGGAAGAAAGCCTGGTGGCAATCACGGGTCTGCCTAGCGTTTTGAAAGCACGCGGCCCGTACCTCCGCAGTATTGCCAGCCTGCGCCAAGACAGCGCCCGCTAATCTCTCCCGCACGCACCCCGGAGTACCAAAAAAGGACCTGCTGGCGGCATTAGCGCACATCAACCATTCGGCAGACAAAACAAATCCTTAGAGCTGCTTGTTATACT